>NZ_JBMVFU010000023.1:0-118924 GCF_049538315.1 Nocardia sp. AB354
GGCGGCAGACCCGAACGCCGACGGTCTCGACGAGTCTTCCGCGGTTCGCGAACGTTCGCATCGATCGTCTGCCGCCGACGTGGATTCGGCTGGCTCCGAATGCTCTCCCAGATCTTGCCGAGATGGCCGACGGCGGTGGGCGTCATGAACCCAGGACCGTGTCCTCCTCGCGCGCGTCGTAACTCTCACGGGCGGATTCGATGGCCGGCATATGGTCGGCTGCCCACGCCAGCAGTACGTCGACAGGGTGGCGCAGGGTTTTGCCGAGGGGGGTGATTCGATATTCGATCGCGACCGGGCGGGTGGTGACGACTACGCGTTCGATCACGCCGTTGCGCTCGAGTCTGCGCAAGGTCGCGGTGAGCGACTTCTGGGTGACCGCCGGGATGGCGCGGCGTAGTTCGTTGAAGCGGCACGGACGTTCGCAGAGTTCGTTGAGGACGCTGAGCGACCACTTGTCGAGCACTTGATCGAGTAGGTCACGGTGCGCTGTCTCGATGCGGATTTCACCGTTGGTATCCATGCTGAAACCTGGTTTCGTTGAAGTGTCCTTCGTCAACTAAGTATCTTAGTGATACTTCAAAACGAAAGGTCCAGAGCATGACTGTCAAGCACTTCACGCCCGAGGGAATGTTGCAGCCGACCCCCTACCATCACGTGGCTGTAGGCACCGGATCGCGCCAGGTGCACGTCAGCGGGCAGGTCGCACATTTCGCGGACGGCACTCCGGTTGTGCCGGGCGATCTCGCCGGCCAGGTCGCCCAGGCGCTGCGCAACACTGCTCGCGGATTGGCCGGTGCGGGTGCGTCTTTCGCGGATGTGCTGCGCCTGACGTTCTACGTCACCAGGTGGAGCCCGGAGCAGATCGACGACTTCATGGCCGGCGTGGAGGCGGTCGCCGCGGAGATCGGACTGCCGATTCCGATGCCTCCGGCGTCACTGATCGGTGTCGACTACCTTTTCGAGCCGGATGTGCGGGTGGAGGTCGAGGCGACCGCGGTGCTCGACTGACCGGTAGGAATATCGGCTAGCAATTTCATGATTTCTCAATGCATATCGCCGAGATGGGCGGTTACCCGCCCGCACGACCCGGTTTCACTGCCCTCGCCACGGTGCACGCGGGACTGGGTATGTGCTCCCGGCCCAACTGCCCTGGGCCGGGAGCACCTGCCTGTCGAAGCTGTCGTGAATGATTCGGCTGCAGGCATGCCCACGGCGGCAACCGCACGGGCAGCCTCGTCTCACGCTAGCCGCCCCGTCAGCGAGGCGGCCGAAAAGACTAGAGACGCAAGCTCTCCGCGCCGGTGTGATTGCGGCGCGAACCCTGTTTGGCAGTCCGAATCCCGGGAATACGGGCGCAATGGGAACCGCCGTCAAGTATGTGATCGGCCTCGTCGAATCGACGGGGACCGCTCGGGCAGCCGACTTCGACATCGAGGGCATCGTCGACAATCTGCATGCCTTGGTCGACGACTGGGACTTCAGCATCATCGACCGCCCGTTGTTCTGGGGCGTCATCGCCAGCTACCAGCGGTGATAACGGGTTCCTGAGGCCCGCGTGGCCCGGGTGACGCGCTCTCCGACGAGCAGCGACGTGCCGGACGCTGTGCAATCGGCGAGACATACGCGGTCGTACCCCACTTCCGCCGCCACTCGCCGCGTTGCGGGGGTCCCAGCGCCGATCGGGCTATGGCTCGTTGTGGGCAAGGTCGGCGGTGGTGTCCGCAAACAGCCGCACAACGTAGTCGATGACTGCGGAGGTGGCGCTCGCACACTCGCCGTGGATTCGGGCGGTGGTGGTCGAACTCGTTTACCCAATACTGTGCCGCCTTCGTGTTGGGTCGTTGCGCGGTAAGTCGACCGGTCGCTCGGTTCGAGGGTTCAGCTGGATTACCTGCCTGCGGTGACGCTCGATATCACCCCACAGTCCGATGCCATGCCATACCTGGGGGTGAGTTGAAACGAGAAGTCGGCCAATAGCTTCGGTGTATCGACACGTCACCCCGCCCCACCGCGCGATGCACCGGATCCCGATCGACATCGGCCGGCATCCAGAGCGGGCGAGGTGTCGTCCGCGCCTCAGCTCCCAGGAAGAACCATGACGACACCGGCTTTGGTCCCACTGCCCTCCCCGAGATCATCGCGGCGTACCGACGGTGATTACGCCCGCCTGTTACGTCGAATCTCCGACGCGGGCTTGATGAATCGACGTCCCGTCTACTACGCCATCCGGCTCGGCCTCGTCGGGATTGCGTTCGTAGCCGGCTGGGTGGCGCTCGTGCTCGTCGGCGACTCGTGGTGGATGCTTCTGGTCGCGGCGTTCATGGCCGTGACCTTCGCTCAGGTCGCGCTCGTCATGCATGACGTCGCCCACCGTCAGGTGTTCCGGCTCCGTCGCCCGACCGAGATCATGGGTCGGGTCGTCGGTAATGCCGGGATCGGACTGGCGTACGGGTGGTGGCAGGACAAGCACACGCGGCATCACGCCAATCCGAATCACGAGGAGCTGGATCCTGATGTCGCGCCGGACATTCTGGTGTGGTCGCAGCGGCAGGCGCGGGCCAGTCGTGGGTTGCCTCGGCTGATCGGGCGGGCGCAGGCGTTCCTGTTCTTCCCGCTGCTGATGTTGGAGGGGCTGAATTTGCATGTGGCCGGGGTGCGTGCGCTCCGGAGCCGGGCGGCCAAGCACCGTGTAGTGGAGGGCGTGCTGCTGTTCGGGCATTTCGCCGGCTATCTGGGAGCACTGTTCGCAATTCTGCCTGCCGACAAGGCTTTCGCGTTTTTCGTTGTGCACCAAGCGCTGTTCGGGCTCTACATGGGGTGCATCTTCGCGCCGAATCACAAGGGTATGCCGACATTCACGGGAGACGACCGGCCCGACTACTTGCGCCGGCAGGTGTTGACCTCGCGCAATGTGCGCGGCGGCGTGCTGACCGATATCGCTCTCGGTGGGCTGAACTATCAGATCGAGCACCACTTGTTCCCCAGCATGCCGACTCCGAACCTGCGGCATGCCCAGGTGATCGTCCGCGATTACTGTGCCGAGATCGGCGTGCCGTATCACGAGACCGGGCTGGTCACCTCGTACCGCGAGGCGTTGAGGCACCTGCATGACGTCGGTGTGCCATTGCGCACAAAAGGTTCGCACCATGCGCAGGATGAACCAATCGAGGAGCCGGCAGCGGGACGCTAGGCCGGCTCGATTCGAACGCCCATCGCTCTTCGCGCCCGACCCTCGCGTGACCGCGTTACGCACCCACAGCATCGCGCCTGGCGGCACTGCATCAGGCGCCCGCAGCATCGCCCGCGCAGCTGGTGGCACCGCGCCACGCGCCCGTCACCGCCAGACGCTGCGTCACCGCGTCACGCTCCGCGTCACCGCGCCAGACCGTGCGTCACCGCGCTACACCCGCGGCACCGCGCTACACCCCGTCACACCCTGCGCCACCGCGCTACGTCCGCGAGGCCGTGCCGCGCACGAAGAAGTGCTCGTGCCCTTAATCCACAGCATCCAGCATCGACCGGCGTGCGGGGATGTGAACTGATCGTGCAAACCTCGCCGAATTTTGCAGTTTTCTCGCATTCTCGTCGAGGTTTGCACGAAAAATTCGGCCCCGACGCCCAGTCGACATCGCGCGAGGGCCAGTCGCAGCCCAACTTCGTGAAGTCGCCACCAGTCGCGCTATTCAGCGGGCGCACAATGGGCCGTGCGAGGATCGGAGCACCCAACCACGGGAGATGTGATGACCACACTGGAACAGGCGGTGGAGCTCGGTCGCGCCGAGAAGGGGCTCGCCGTCGTCTCCACCCTCAGATCCGACGAGACTATTCAGTCCACGCTGGTCAACGTCGGGCTGTTGGCTCATCCTTCGACGGGGGAGCCGGTTCTTGGTTTCGTTACCTACGGCAAGGTCAAGCTCGCGAATCTTCGCGCTCGCCCGCAGGTCAGCGCCACGTTCCGGCAGGGCTGGGCATGGGCGACGGTGGAGGGGCGCGCTCAGATCGTGGGTCCCGACGATCCGCAGCCGTGGATCGACGCCGAGGGATTGCGTCGGCTTCTGCGTGATGTGTTCACGGCCGCCGGCGGTGAGCACGACGACTGGGACGAGTACGACCGCGTGATGGCGGCGGAGCGCCGTGCGGCGGTCCTGGTCGAACCGACTCGGGTGTACAGCAACGGCGGCTAGTTTCGACGAAAGGGATTGGGCCATGCGGATATTGAGAACGCCCGACGAACGCTTCACGGGGCTGCCCGACTTTCCGTTCGAACCGCATTACGTCGAGGTGCCCGCGGGTGACGGGACCACGCTGCGGATGCACTACCTGGACGCGGGCCCGCCCGACGGTGAGGTGGTGCTGCTGCTGCACGGCGAACCGTCGTGGTCGTACCTGTATCGGCGGATGATCCCCGTGCTGGTGGCGGCCGGGCTGCGCGCGATCGCGATCGACCTCGTCGGCTTCGGCCGCAGCGACAAGCCGGCGGACCGTGCGGACTACACCTATCAAGCACACGTCGACTGGACCTGGGCGGCGATCGAAGCCATCGGCCTCGACCGGATCACGCTCGTATGTCAGGACTGGGGTGGATTGATCGGGCTGCGCTTGGTCGGAGAACATCCCGATCGCTTCGCGCGCGTTGTCGCCGCGAATACATTCCTGCCGACCGGTGATCGCCATCCCGGCGACGCGTTCCTCGCATGGCAGCGCTTCAGCCAGGACACACCCGACTTCCGAGCGGGGAAGATCGTCAACGGCGCGTGCCTGACCGATCTCTCTCCCGAGGTGATCGCTGCCTACGACGCTCCCTTCCCCGACGACACCTACAAGCAGGGCGCTCGCCAGTTCCCGCTCCTGGTTCCGACCAGTCCCGAGGATCCTGCCGCCCCCGCGAACCGGGCCGCGTGGGCAGTCCTGGAGACGTTCGAGCGGCCGTTCCTGTGTGCCTTCTCGGACTCGGATCCGATCACGCGCGGCGGGGACAAGGTGCTGTCGTCGAAAATCCCTGGCGCCGCGGCGCATTCACCGGTGACCATCACCTCGGCCGGGCATTTCCTCCAGGAGGACAAGGGCGAAGAACTCGCTGCAGTGGTCGTCGACTTCGTCCACGCGACGCCATTGGATCAGTCGCTCGCCTGAGGCGACTGGATCGGCGGCGGGCCCGACTCGACCGCTGCCGCTGTCCGCTTGCAACCGATGGCCGCGGTCGGGGAGGCCGAGCTCACCTACCCGCGTGCGGTGGTGCAAACATGCCATGAACGATGCGGTCCATCGCAGGTTCGGCCCACAGCGACGTCTCAAGGCGAGAACGATTGCGCCACAAATGATCCGGGCAATCGCCGACTACCGTGCGATCCAGCTGACGGCGTACCTCCGCATCCCGTGGAAGGTTGCGGCGTTGCGGTGCGTGGAAGCCGGTTACCGACCCCGGTCGGCGTCGCACCGACGACCCCGGCCACGCAGTCCGCGGAACCCGCGCTGACAATCGCCGCCGGTATCCCGCTGCAGGGACACGTCCCACCAAATCCGGACGACGTCCGAGCCGGTATCGCAGTCGTGCGGACCGTGAACGGTCGAGACCGAAAAGACAAGTTTCCTTGACATTGGATGTCAAACATCCTTAACATTGGTTTCGTGGTCGGCGATCAGCAGGAGCATCCGGTACGCAAGCGACGGCGCGAGTGCCGGATGACCCAGGCGCAATTGGCGACGACCGTCGGCGTCAGCCGGCAGACCGTGATCTCGATCGAACAAGGCGACTACGCGCCGAGTGTCTATCTTGCGCTGCGGATCGCCCGTGCGCTGGGAACGACGGTGGAAGACATTTTCTGGACCGAGGATCTGGAGGGGACATGGCCAAAACCACTGCATTCGAGGACATCTTCCTAGCGCCCGACGAACCGGCGTGGGGTGACGAGCGCGCCCGCGAGGAGTTCTACCGAGGCTCGACCATCGCGCTGTGCGCCACGATCTACGGCTGTTACGCCATCGCCATCGTCGCCGCAGCGCTGGATGCCAAGTGGGTATCGCTGCTGATCTTCGTGCTGCCCAGCCTCACATCGCTTCTGCTTCTGCGCTATTGCGCGCGGCGCGGCATCGATATGCAGACCGTGCTGAAAGGCTTCCCTTCGCGGCGCAAACGGATCGCGTATGCCACGACGTATCCGCTGATCGCCGCGTGGGTGATCGTCTTCCTGTGGCGCACCCTGCCATCGGATTCGTTGCCGCAGAGTTTGTTAGGCGCGGTGGTCGGCGGTGCGGTCGGAGCGGCTGTCGCCGGAACGATCGCAAAGCTCGTTCGGCGCCGCTCCGCAGCGCAGCAACTTCCCGAGGACGACAGCTTCGACTAGCGATACGTGTGAAGCTGCTGCTCTCACCGTGGAAGATGATGTGCCGCAGCGCGATAACGTCCCGGGGGAGTGCTGTACTCGCGTTTGAATGCCTTGGCGAAGGCGAATTCGGAGGTGTAGCCGACTCGCTGGGCCACAGTGTGCAACGGGGTGTCGTCGGAGCGGAGCAAGCGGCCGGCGAGAGTCATGCGCCACCAGGTGAGATACGCCAGTGGGGATCGGCCGACCGTGGCGGTGAAGCGGCGGGAGAAGGCGGCGCGTGACAGGCCGCCGAGGGCGCCTAGTTCCTCTACGGTCCACGGCTTTTCGGGGCTGGTATGGATGGCGCGGAGGGCGGTGGCGACGGGGCGATCGGCCAATGCGGCGGCCCAGCCGTTGCGCGGGGTCCCGTCGTCCTCGGTGTCCAACCACCAGGCGCGCAGGATATAGAGCAGCAGGGTGTCGAGCAGGGACGTGATGATCGCGTCCGAACCGGGCTGGGACTCCTCGAGTTCGGTGCCGAGTAGTTCGACCGCCGCTCGCAGGGAGCGATGCGCTCCGACTCGTGGGCGCAGATGGACGACATCGGGGAGGTCGGTGAGCAGGGGGTGAGCGCGTCGACGGTCGAGTTGGTATGCGCCGCAGAGCAGTAACGTACTGGGCGCCTCGGGTTGGTGGGGTTCCGTCGCGGGTGGTGGCCACGATCCGTCGGGCAGTGGGTTCACCACGCGCAAAGGTACGGACGGATCGCTGGCCAAGGCGTGGCCGCGGCCGTGCGGCAGGAAGACGATATCGCCGGGGCCGAGCGTAGTGGGTTCGCGATTCTCGACGATCAACCATGCCGAACCTTGCAACACGACATGGAATCCCGTGCCGTCGGACGCGGGGAAGCGCATTCCCCACGGAGCCGACTTGTGCTGGCGCGAGGAGTGCGGGCGGCCGGTTCGCATCGTCGCGACGGCATCGCTGAGTACGTCCAAACCCATATCCGCATGGTAGCCGCGAACGGCGCAGCGAGACGAACGGACATTTGCGCGAGACTTTCACGCATAGATCATCTTCCCGGCGGTACATACCGTCGATGGCATGACAACCGACGCGATTACCGCACGCACCGTCGTCTTCCATGAACTCGGTGACCCCGAGGTATTGACCATCGAGAATCTCGACCTGCCCGCCCCCGGACCGAAGGAGGTACTCATTCGCATCGAAGCACTCGGACTCAACCGGGCGGAGGCCTTGTTCCGGGCCGGCGCCTACTACTACCTGCCGACGCTTCCGGGGTCCCGGCTGGGCTACGAATCCTCGGGAGTAATCGAGGCGGTCGGTGCTGACGTCACCGAATTCGCTGTGGGAGAGAAGGTTTCGACCGGCCCGAATATCGAGATGAGCTCGGCGGGGGTCTACGCCGAGCGGGTCGTGCTGCCGGTGGAGTCCGTGGTCCCGCGCCCGGAAGGCCTCGACGCGGTCACCGGCGCGGCTACCTGGCTGACCTATTCCACCGCATACGGTGGACTGATCGAAACCGGTGGGCTGCGTCCCGGTGACAACGTACTGATCACCGCGGCGTCGAGCGGTGTCGGTATCGCCGCGCTGCAAACCGCTGCCCGGATCGGCGCCATCCCCATCGCGGTCACCCGAACCGGGGAGAAGAGTCGATACCTCCTCGACAACGGGGCGGCGCACGTCATCGCCTCGGGCGATACCGACGTCGTGGCCGAGACCCGCCGCATCACCGACGGCGTCGGCGCGCAGGTGATCTTCGACGCCGTCGGCGGACCGGGCCTGGCCGAATTGAGCACGGCCGCAGCGCATAACGGCACCGTCGTCGTCTACGGTTGGCTCGACCAGCGCCCGATGGCGATGCCCATGAACTGGCCGCTGCGAATTCTCGGGTACGCGAACATGGAGCTGTCGGTCACCGCCGACGGTCGCCGCCGGATCAACCACTGGATTGCCTCCGGCATCCGCGATGGTGTTTTCCGGCCGCACGTGGGGGCGGTCTTCGACGGTCTCGACAGCATCCGCGACGCCCACCGTCTGATGGAATCCAGCACCCACACCGGCAAGATCGTCGTCAAACTCTGAATGTGGGCCATGACGCGCATGATGGAGCCGTCGCTGGTCACCGATGTGGGTGACGTCCGGCTCGCCGCCATCGTCGTGAATGGTCGAGCAGTTCCTGGCGCCGGTTCCGGCATCCGGGGTGCCGCGCTCGGGGTTTTCCTGCGAAAGCAAGGCGTCGTCGAGCGATGAATCGCGGGAGGATCGGCGGCGTGGCTCGAAGAGCTCCGGACGTAGGTCTGCCCATGCTGCGTCGCGAAACCAACCGCTGTAGCGGTGGATTGGTGAAAGGTGCCGATTGCCGCTGCGGAGTAGCCTCGACGCGGGGTGGGCAGGTGAAAGGCGATATGTATGTCCAGTGGGAACATGTTCAGCGTCTACGGGCGGATGAAGGCTCTGCCCGGGCGGCGTGACGAACTGATCGCTGTGCTCCTCGCCGGATTTCGCGCCGGCGGAGACGAGAGCGGCCTGCTCCACTACAGCATCAACATCGCATTCGACGACCCGGACACGATCTGGCTGACGCAGCTGTGGCGCGATAAGGACGCACACGACGTCACCACCCGTTCCGAGCCGGTGGCGGCGGTCTCTCGCCAGGTTCCGCCGCTCCTGGCCCAGCAGCCCGAAGGCGGTTACGGCCACACCGTCCATGTCGGCGGTCGAATCACCGAAGGCTGAGCGGGTCCGTTGCGCGACTGGCCGTCCCGGACCGGCGAGCGGCGGAACAGCCCAAACGACGAAGGCCGGAACAGCACCATAGTCATCGCCCCGCCGATCGAGAAGCGGGCGATGACAAGACGGAACGGCACGGCGGCTACCTCACGACCGCCATACGGGTGGCGGGGCCGATGGAGCTGACGGAGCCGGGGGCACCCATAGCCTGAACCCGCTTAGGCCCGGATCGCCGTAGTCACCGTGTACCCCTTCGGATCTCGCCACGACCGGCCCGGGTTGGCTGCGAACCAGCCGCGCAACTCGGATTCCACCTCGGCACGGATCTCGGAGTATTCGGGCGTGGCCGGCGTGACGCCCGAGAACGCGAACAGCGATTCCGCGAACCGAATCGCGGGTTCGGGTCCCGGGATGACCAGTGCGTTGTCGAACGATCGGACTTCGGCGTTGCCGAAGACATCCCGCATCATGGCGGGCACGGTGTCGGAGTTGACGGTGTGGTTCATCATGCCCGGCGGCTCTCGGAATCCGTAGCGACCGGCGACGGCCGTGACGAGGTCGCGGGTCCGGGCGCACGCTCCCGCATGGTTGACGACGACACATACCGTGCCGCCGGAACGGACCACCCGTCGGAACTCCCGGAGAGCGGCGGCCGGGTCGTCGAGGTGGTAGAGCATGTGCCTGGCCGTCAGGCAATCCCACGCTCCGTCGGGAGGCGGTATCTGCTGTGCTGTCGCGCGGATACCGGCCCCGCCCGGCACCCGGGCCGCCGCAGCCGCGGCCGACGGTGAGGCATCGAGACCGCACAACCGCCCGGCATGGCCGCGCTCGGCGAGGAGGGTAATGAATTCTCCTGTACCGCAACCGATATCGATCAGATTATCGGATACCGCGAGTCGCAATGCATCGAGCACCGAGACGCTCACGTCGTCGTCGACCTCGGAATAGAGCTGGTGCGTCCGGATGCGGATCCGAAGAGCATCCAGGTTCGCGTACTCGGAGGTGAGCGACGGAGTTGTCATCGGTGCCCTTCCGGATCGGTGCTTCGCCCTGGAAACCACCCTGCCGCAGAGGCACGCTGGGCGCTCGACGTTCGGTGAACAGGAATCCGACAGCGCCGCACCGGTTGCCGATGCCGCGCCCTCGCAGGGTGACCGCGCTCTGGGGGACAGGCCGTGGTGATGAGTGCGCTGAGTTCTGCCGTGACGCACTCCGGGTTGACCTGCCGGGACGTCGACGCTCATCCTCTGTCGCCGATCCGATCCCGAATGCCCCACCACGCCGATCCGACTGAGGAATAATCGTCGAAGTCGTTGCGTGACAAAACATGTGAATGACGGGGGTGGCTGGTGAACGACTATCTGTCTCTGCTTCCATCGACCTTGCAGTGGATTTCCAGGCAACTCGACTCGGTGTCGCCGATACCGTGGCCGCTGTGGATCGGCGGGTTGTTTCCGGTCTACGTGGCTGTCGTGTCGGTGCTGCTCTGGTTTCTGCGTGGGTCGGTGTGGCCGGTTCAGTGCGCTTATCCGCGCACGAGTAAGGGGCGACCGTGCCGCAATTGGGTGCCCGGCGAGTGGATGCGCTGTCGCCACCACAATCGCCGTGTCAGATATCGGTACGGGCACGAGGTGGTGAAACTGCAACGCTGGCAGACACTCACCAGGGGAAACAAGATCGTGGACAGGCCGGAGATCGGCGTGGGAGCGCTGAGGCTGCGCCCGGCCAATGCCACCTTGCTGTACGAGAGGGGTTACGCCAGACCGCCTTTGGCTGTGGTGCGGTTGCTGCCGGACAAGGTCGAGGCGGGGCTGCGGCGGTTGAAGGAGGCCCGCTTGAGAAGTCCGGCGTCGCCCGCAAACGATACGGAGTCCGATCGCGCACCCTACGAACCGATCGCGACGGAACGGCGGACCGATATCGCGAAAGGGCTGAACCAGGTTGTCCGAGCGACCCAGTTCGCGACGATCGCCTTCTGCGTCGCCATCGTTTTCACGATCACCGCGATCTTGCTCCGCGACACCGCTCAGACCGTCCTCCAGTATGTGGCGACACTGGGATTCGTATTGGCTTGGGCGGCAACGAGTGCGGGAGTCTACGGGCGCAGCGAGATGTGGCTCAAGGGCGCATGCCTGAAATCACTGAAATGGTGGGCGGGCATTTTCGTGCCGGTGGGTCTGCTCAATCTCGCCTTCACGGTCATGAACAAATCTCCCGCATAACGCCGGATGCTCTCGGCCCGGCCCATCGTGACGAGTTCGGTGAGGGCCACGGGAACCCGGCGCAACCGCGATCGTTCGCCGACGAACCCTGTCAAGCGCGGTCGTGGAGGGTGATGTGGTAGCCGTCGGGGTCGGCGAAGGTGAAGGTTCGGCCGAAGGGGCCGTCGATCGGTGCGGAGACGATGGGGTGGCCGTCGGCGGCCAGAGCGTCGTGGATGGTTTGGACGTCTGTGGCGTGGAACCAGATCGCGGTGCCGATGCCGGGTTGGGCCACGGATGCGAGATCGGTGCCGGGGACGATGTCGCGGAGTGCGAACGCGATCGGCTTCGTCTCGAAGACGACGGCGTGCGGTGGGCCGGCCGGTGAGCGGACGAGGCCGAGGTACTGCTCGTAGAACGCCTGTGAAGCGGCGAGGTCGCGGGTTTGAAGTGAGATGAAGTCGGGGCCGGTGACGGACATGAGGATGCTCCTTAGATTGTGTCAGTTTTCTGACACATGCAACGCTATGTCAGAATACTGACATGAGTCAAGACGGCGTCGACCTCGAGACGTCACTGGGTTACCTGCTGAAAGAGGCTTCGAGCGTCCTTCGCGTCGCCATGGAGGAGGTATTGCGGCCGCTCGGGATGAGCGTGACCCACTACTCCTGCCTCGAGCTGCTGGCTCAACGACCCGGCTTGTCGAACTCCGAGCTGGCGCGGGGTGCGTTCGTGACACGGCAGTCGATGAACGTGCTGCTCCAAGCCCTGGAACGAGACGGCTACGTGACCAGGCCCGCGGAGGCGCCGGTCGGAAAGGTGCTCCCCACGCGGCTAACGCCTCGCGGACGAGGGAGCCTCGAGAAGGCGAGCGCGGCGGTCCGGTCCGTCGAAGACAGAATGCTGGCCGGCCTGACCGAGAGCGAGCGGGCGACCGCGTTGCGGATCCTGCGGAGCATGATCCGATCCCTGCGCGAAGGCAACGCGGACGCGTAGCTCATTACCTTCGCTGTAACGCGACTGAATTCGCTCATTCGTGGTAGCCGGAACATATGGCCACGCACGTGAACGAAAGGGAACGGAAGTACCAGTTGCCGATCACGGGTGGGGTGCCGCTCGATGATGTGCCCGGCATGACTCTCGACCCGCTGACCGACGAACAGGTGCTCGACGCTGTTTACCATGACACCGCGGATCTGCGGTTGGCGCACAAGGGAATTACGCTTCGGCGCCGGACCGGTGGGGACGACGCGGGGTGGCATCTGAAATTGCCGCTGGGGGAGGACACCCGCGAGGAAATCCAGGTCCCGCTGGGGCGCGGGGGCAAATCGGCGCCGGAGGAACTGACCGACATGCTGACGGGCATCACCAGGGGCCAACCGCTCGCGCCGGTCGCGCATATCCGGACGAAGCGGCGGAAATGGCGGCTGCTGGACGAGGCGGGCCGAGCCGCGGCCGAGGTCGTCGCGGACAGCGTGTCCGGTCAGACGCTCGGTGAGTCGTCCTCGGTGATGTCGTGGGAGGAGATCGAGGTCGAGTTGGCCGGCGGTGGTCCGGATGTGTTCGACAGCGTCGAGAAGAGATTGGGCAAGCCGTCGGATGCGCCGCCGAAGGCGCTGCGCGTCCTCGGTGTCCGTACCGAGCGGCGCGCGCCCGATCCGGGCGTGCAGGGTTATATGCGCGAGCAGGCGGACAAGATGATCGAGCAGGACGTCCTGATCCGGCGCCGCGCCCCCGATTCGATACATCAGATGCGGGTGGCGGGCCGCCGGTTGCGCAGCATCCTGCAGGCCTTCAAGGGATCGCGAGAGCTGCGCAACGAGCTGAAGTGGCTCTCCGGGGTGCTCGGAGACATGCGGGACCTCGAGGTTCTGCACGACCACCTCGTCGCGGAAGTCAGGGCCTTACCGGACGAGCTGGTGATCGGCGAGGTCCGCCGGCGGCTGACCGAGTCATTCGTCCCGCGCCGGTCGGCGGCCCGCGCCGACGTGCTCGAGGCACTGAACAGCGAACGGTATTTCGCGCTGCTGGACTGCGTCGAAACCAGCCACCGACTGCCGCTGAAGCGCACGGAGGCCAAAGCGCTGCGCAAGACGCGCCGCCGTGTCGACCGCGCCTTCGACAACATCGGCCGGCTCGGTACCGATCGCGGCCTGCACGAGGTGCGGAAGGCGGCGAAACGTACCCGCTACGCGGCCGAGGCGACCGACAAGAAGAAGCTGGCCCGCCGCATGAAGACGTTGCAGAAATCCCTCGGCGTCCACCAGGACGCGGTCGTCGCCCGCGCCGAGGTACGCACCCTCGGCGTCCAGGCGCACCTGGCGGGGGAGAACGCTTTCACCTACGGCTTGCTGTACGGCAGGGAGGTACAGCGCGCCGAGAAGGTGCGGCAATCGCTGCGGCTCGGAGAGCGATAGGCGAATCTACCCGCCGTCGGGTTGTGCGAAGCGGGCGATGGCCCGGGCGATCGCGTCGCTCATGGCAGGACTACCGGTGTGGCCGGAGTCGTCGATGACGTGCAGGCGAGCGTCCGGCCACACCTTCGCGAGTTCCCAGGCGGTTTCCAGCGGCGCGCTGAGGTCGAGGCGGCCGTGGATCAGGTCGCCCGGGATCCCCGCCAACCGCCCGGCCTCGCGGAGCAGCACACCTTCGTCGAGCCACGCCGCGTGCGCGAAGTAGTGCGTGCAGATGCGGACGAAGGTGAGCATCGCGGTGTCCGGCTTCGCGCTGTATTGCCCTGGGCGGCCGAGTGATTCGTGTGCGATCACCGCGTCCTCCCAGCGGCACCACTCGATCGCGGCCTCGCGGCGCACCGCCGGGTCCGGGTGTTCCAGGAGTTGCCGGTAGCCCTCGACCAGGTCCCCATCGCCGGGCAGGCCGGCCCGGAATCGCTCCCATTCGGCGGGCAGCAGCGGTGCGACACCCCGGTACAGCCAATCGATTTCGCGGCGGCGGGTCGTGGTGACGCCGACCAGCACGATCCCGGTGACACGCTCCGGATACCGCTCGGCGTAGGCGAGGATGAGCGTCGAACCCCAGGAGCCGCCGTACATCAGCCAGCGGTCGATGCCGAGATGGGTGCGCAGCCGCTCCATATCCGCGATCAGGTGCTCGGTGGTGTTCACGGCCATGTCGGTGTCCGGGGCGGCGGCGCTCGGAAGGCTTCGGCCGCACCCGCGCTGATCGAACTGGACGATCCGGAAGATGTTCGGGTCGAACGACTTTCGTGGTCCCGGAGTGCTGCCGCTGCCCGGCCCGCCGTGCACCACGAGCACCGGCCGCCCCGTGGGGTTGCCGCTGGTGTACCAGTACATCTGATTTCCCTGGCCGACCTCGAGCAGGCCGTCGGCGTACGGGTCGATCGGGGGAAAGGAGGTCGGCACGGTTGCCGAGGTTAGCGGAACAGGGGTGACGGCGTCGACGACTCAGTCGGGGATCAGGGCATACACCTGTACGACGAATTCCTGCGTCGCCCCGTAAGGATCGGCGATGTAGAAACCGCGGCGGGACAACGACTTCCGCTCCAGCGGCATGCGGGTTCTGCCGCCGGAGACGATGTTGGAGAGTACGCGCTGGTCGTAGTTGGCTCGGACGTCGACCATCACACTGAACTTGATCACTTCGGTGCCGGGGCCCGTCCGCCAGAGCAGTTCTTCCGCTTCCGGCGGCACGGTCGCGAACGAGAAGTTGTCACTCGATCGCGCTTTCTGATTGCGCCGAGGCTGTGAATCCGACCGGACCTCGGCGACCAAGACCTCTCGCATCGCTGCCCTCCCTGTATGTCTTGCGCCGCTTCGGGGTGTCATCGAATCTTAGCGGTTAGGGCTGTCCGATCCCCGGTTCGTGATGTCATCGGTGTCGCGGGACGGCGCGGGGACGGATGAGCGTTCCGGATTCGTACTCTTCCATCGCGTGGGCCAGCCAGCCGGCCGTTCGCGCGACGGCGAAGATGATTTCGCCCGCGCCGGGAATCATGTCGAACACCGTGGCGAGAACGCCGAGTCCGAAATCGCTGTTCATCGCGGGCAAGCGCCGGTGCCGCAGCTCCGCCGAAATCGCCTCGGCCACAAGGAGAGCCGGGTGATCCGGTGCGATCGTTCGGATCGCATCCACCAGGTAGGTGCCGCGCGCGTCGCCCGATCGGTAGACCGCGTGGCCGGCGCCGGGAATGCGTTCACCGCGGCGCAAACGCTCGTCCAGCGCCTTGGGTACGGCGCCGGGATCGGTGATCTCGGCGAGCATCCGCTCCACCGCCAGCGAGGCGCCGCCGTGCATCGGACCGCCGAGAACTCCCAGGCCACAGCCGACCACGGCGTAGGGGTCGGCATGCGCCGAGGCCGCGATCCGGGCCGCGAACGTGGAGGACGCCAGCTCGTGATCGGCCAGCAGAACCATTGCGGCGCAGAGTATGTGCAGTCGGCCGTCGTCGGCGGGCGCGGTGGCGGACAGTCGTGACCACAGCATCGCGGCGGCGGATCGTCCGACCGGGATGGACAGCTGGGGAAGGGCCTCGATGATGCCGGCGATCATGGCGCGCGCGATGGTGACGACGGTCGCGCGGTCGCGGTGGAAGCGCAGGGGGTCGCCGACGGCCAAGGTGGTGACGATGAGTTGCAGCCGGTCGATCGGCAGCAGGCCCTCGGGCAGGCCGGCCTGGGTGGCGCGGGCTGCCGCTACCGCCTTGTCGGAGAATTCCCAGGGGCCGCTGTCGGTGAGGTCGCCGTCCCACAACCATTCGGCGACGGCCTCGAAGGTATGCGAGGCGGCCAGGTCGACGGCGTCGCGACCGCGGAAATACGGCCGGTCGACGCCCAGGGTGGTGATGCGGGAGGCGATGTCGATCTCGGTCGGCGCGGGTTTGCGGCGCGGTTTGCCTCGCCGGGCCAGCTCCTCGATCTCGGCCGGATCGAACAGGCTGCGCCGCCGGACCGGGTCGTAGCGGCGTTTCAGCACGCCACGGCTGACGTAGGCGTAGAGGGTCGCGGGCTTCACCCCGAGCCGTTCGGTGGCGTCGGCGGTGTCCATCCACTCCATGGGTTGACCATAATCAATATTGATTACGGTGGTGCAGGGGCGCACAGTTCACTCATGCACCTGGTATCGCAATTCGAGCTGCAGGCCAAGGCTTGCGACAAGCTCGGTTCACCGCTGTACGGCTCGCTGCTGCGCGATATCGCGCGCGATATCGACGATCGTGGACCCTGCGCCACGGTTCTGGAGGGCTACGAGACCATCGACTTCGATTCCGCGGTACCGCTGCGCTTGCTCGCCGGCGTGCACGCATTGGTATTGTCCGGCGCCGCAGCCGATCTCGCGCCCTTCTATCCCAGTTCGGGTGCGTCGGTGCGGGCCCACGATCCCGCCGGCGCGTGGGCGCCGTTCCGGCAGGTCGTGGCGGAGCGGGCCGAGTGGATCCGGGACTGGCTGACTCGTCCGCCGCAGACCAACGAGGTCGGCCGGGCCGTTCCTTTGCTGGCCGGGTTGCTCGCGGCGGTCGATGCGACTGCGCTGCCGATCCGGTTGTTCGAATTGGGCGCCAGCGGCGGGCTCAATCTGCGCGCCGACCACTTCCGGTGGGACAGCGGCGATATCGGCTGGGGGCCGGAGGACTCACCGGTCACGATCGCGGACGCGTGGCGAGGACCGGTCCCGCAGTGGCTGGCCGGCGCCGTGCGACGCCATCCGCGGCTCGCGGTCGTCGAGCGGCGCGGCTGCGATCCGACGCCGCTGGATCCCTTGTCGCCGCGCGACGCACTGGCGTTGCGCGCGTATGTCTGGCCGGATCAGCAGGCCCGTGCCGCCCGCCTCGACGGAGCGTTGCGACTGGCGGAGAAGATCCCCGTCGATATCGCCGTAACCGGCGCCCGTGACTTTCTCGCCGGCATCGAAGTGGAGCCCGGCACGCTGACCGTCGTCTGGCATTCGGTGATGCGCCAATACGTGCGCAAGGACGAATGGCAGGCGGTGACCGCCGAGCTGGACCGGCTGGCCGCGGACTCGCGGGCCGACGCCGGATTCGCCTGGGTCGCTTTCGAACCCCAGAACAACTCCGACGACCGCAACGGGTTCCGGCTCACCGTCCGGATCGGTGCGAACGAGCCGGTGATACTCGCCCGTGCGATGCCGCACGGCGTTCCGGCGTTCACCTATCCGCTCGACGAGCCCGGTGCCGAGCGGAGCTGACCGTGAGCCTGGGAGTTCTGTTGCGCTTCACGAAGGGCGGCACTGAGCGCGGTCCGGAGATCACCCCGAATCCCTGCGGCCTCCAGCCGGGCGTACCACGCTCGGTCGATGTCGGAAACGGCGGCGCGAGCGACGCGGACGGCGCGCTTGCCCTTCTCGGTGAGAACGATCAGCCGGGCGCGACGATCCGACGGGTCCGGTTGTCGCGCAAGATAACCCAAGCCGATGAGGTCGGCGACGAGTTCGCCCATCGATTGATGGGTGATGCCGGCGCGGGCGGCCAGAGTGGTGAGGCGGGTGCCGCCCGCGTCCATGTTGTAGAAGACCGGGTGGTGGGCCGCGGTGATGTCGGGATAGCCGGCGGCGTGCAGTGTCGTCACGAGTTCGCCGACGATGGAGGCGCTGATGCCGCGCAGTAGTGCGACGAGCGGCTGAGTCACTGGCCCACCTTCCGGATATGTCCTGGACAGTACGCAGGCTACCTGCCTACAATTTAGGCAGGTAGCCTGCGTAATAAGGTGGTTGTCATGCCTGAACGTCATGCCGCTGTCGGCACTCTGGTCTTCTTCGCCGTTGCCCCGGGCACCGTCGCGGGTCTCATTCCGTGGTGGATCTCGCGCTGGGAGTTCCACCAAACCTGGCTCCCCGCGCTAATCGTGGGCGCCGTGGTGATCGGAGCGGGACTGATACCGCTGATCGGTGCGTTCATCGAATTCGCCCGTTCCGCAGGGACACCCGCGCCGATCGCGCCCACCGAGACGCTGGTTGTGAGTGGATTCAATCGCTATGTTCGAAACCCGATGTACCTCGGTGTCGTCATGATCATCGCCGGCCAATCGCTGTTCTTCGGCCAGATTGCGCTGCTGCTCTACGCTGCTCTGATCTGGGCGGTGACGGCTCTGTTCGTCGTTACCTACGAGCAGCCGACTCTGACGGCGCGGTATGGCGAGCAATACGAGAACTACCGGGCCGCTGTTCCGGCGTGGGTGCCCCGGCTGCACCCCTCCGGCGGCCGGGGCGGTGGGTGTGACGGACCGTCGGTGTGATTCGTGACCACGGCCCCGCACCGATCACCCGGACGGGCCGAGCGTCGGTAGCTCTACGCCCGCTGCTGAGTGGCGGATCGCACTGCCTCGGCGATGATCTCGTGCACGGCCTCGGGACCGGGGGATCGGCGGATCGCATCGCCGATTGCCTCGGCACGCAGGCGATAACGCTCGTCGGTCAGCACGGTGCGGACCGCGGTGGCGACCTTGTCCGGCGCAGGGTTGTCGGCGCGCAGGTCGATGCCGACTCCGGACCACGCCACTCGCGCGCTGACCTCGGTCTTGTCCTCGGTGCGGCCGGCGACCACGATCGGCACTCCGTGTTCGAGCGCATAGTGCACGCCGCCGTAGCCGCCGTTGGTGACGAAGACGTCGGTCTGCGGCAGCAATCGGTCGTAGGGAAGGAATTCCGCGACGCGCACATTGGCGGGCAGGTTGTCCGGGAGCGTGTCGACCGGCCGTCCGCCGGTGCTGACGACGACGATGACGTCGTCGCCGGCGAGTGCGCGCACCGTGGGCTCGATCAGAGTCCATTCACCGGTGGCGACCGTGCCCTGTGTCACGTGCACGACGCGGCGGCCCGCGAGATCGTCCCACCACTCCGGCACCGAGATCGCCGACGGCCGCGACCGCGCCACCGGACCGACGAAATGCACGGTGTCGGGCAGGCCGCGGCGCGGATATTCGAATTCGGGGACGGTGAACTGCACGATGTGGTCGGCTCCGGCCGGCCAGTCGAGGAAGAACCGCGGTAGGGCACGACCGGTCTCGGCGCGCGCGATCTCGTTCGCGAAGCGCTGCACGGGAGCGAACACGACCTTTTCGGCGCCGAGGGTGAGGACCGCGTTGCGCAGACGCCCCAGCGGCCCGCGCATCGGCGTGATCCCGAGACCGAAGGGTGCGACATCCGGATCCTTCAGCGCGAGCGGCAGGATCCCGAGGTTGACAAGCAGTGGTCGTTCCGTGCGCGGAAGACCGCTCAGGACCGCGGCGGCGGCGAACATCGACTCGGCCAGAACGGCATCCGTGGACTCGGCGGCGATGGCCTCCCGGACCGCCCGCACCTGGGCGGGTACCGGTCGCAGGAAGATCTCGATCGTGTCGTATCGAATGCCCGCGGGGCCCGACAGTCCGCGACGGCCGGGGAAGGCGGCATCGATATCGCGATCGTCGTAGTCGGCCTCCGGCGGGAGCGGCAGGAAATCGGCGCCGGTCGCGAGGACGTCGTCGCTGAAGCGGCTACCGGTGAGGAACCGCACGCGGTCGCCCGCGGCGACGAGCGCCTCCGCGATGGACAGCAGGGGCGTGACGTGGCTGCGCACGGGTGTGGCGGTCAGGAGAACGGAGATCATGGGCAGGTCTTCCGACGTGTGAAGCGAAGTAAGATTGGTGACACCGATGAAGTATTCACTGCCTCGCCGGGGTAGTCAATTAGGAATTGAGATGAGTGACAAGACCGCCACCCGGACCTACCGATCCGCCCTGCGCAGTGAACAGGCCGCGGCGACCCGCCGCCGTGTGCTCGACGCCGCGGCGGCCTGCTTCGTGGAGCGCGGCTACAGCGGCACGTCGCTGGCCGATATCGGCTCGCGCGCCGGAGTCTCGACCGAAACCGTGAAGGCCAACGGCCCCAAGCGCAATCTGCTGCTGGGCGCCTTCGAGCAGGCGTTCGCGGGCGAGGAGGGGGAGGCGCCCGTCTCCGACAGCGATGCCGCGGTCGAGGTCAACGCCATCGCCGACCACGACGCCTTCCTGCGGGCGGCCGCGAGCTTCGTTGCCGCGGCGAACGCTCGCACCAGTGTGCTGTGGACGGAGTTCCTGAGCGCCGCCAACGCCGATGCCGCCGTCGCCGAGGCGCTGGCCGGACTGCTGACGCGCCGCAAGCAGGACTACCGCACCGTGGTCGGCATGTTGCTCGAACGCGGAATCGCCCGGGCCGACATCGATTCCGAGACCGCGGCCGACGAGCTGTCCTTCCTCTGGTCGCCCGAAAGTCATCAGCAGCTCGTCCTGCAGAGCGGATGGAGCATGGAACGCTACGAGGAGTGGCTCGTCGCCGCGGTCCGGCGTCAATTCGGCTGAGATCCGAAAGCCGTTGCTTCGCAGTGCTCTTCGACATCGCATCCCCGGTTGCGGTTCGGTAACGTCTGCGGCCGCAGCGGATACCGGCGATGAATTCCGGTCACCGGATTCGTCTATCTCTTCGAGGCCGTACGTCTCGTGGAGATAGGAGGGGCGCGATGTCGTCAACTGACCGGGAGCCGACCGATGCAGGGCGCTACGCGGAGCATCCGACCGTGAAACACCTTGCCGCACAGGCGAGAAAGGCGCCGGATCCGGTGCTGAGCGCTGAGCGGCTGCGGGAGATCTGCCTCACTGCCGGAGCCGACGATGTGGGCTTCGTGTCCGTCGATGATCCGAGGGTGGCGGAGGAGCGCGAGCACGCGCGCGGCATCCTGCCCTCGGCCCGCACCTTCGTGGCCTTCTGTCTCCGGATGAACCGCGACAATCTGCGCAGTCCGATGCGCAGCCTCGCCAACGCCGAGTTCAACCACGCCGACGACGAGACGAACGTGGTATCGCGGCGCATCACCCGGGCTCTCGAGGGGGCCGGCTACCGCGCGGTCTATCCGGCGCCCGGATATCCGATGGAGGTCGAACAGTTTCCGGGGCGGGTATGGGTGCTCGCGCACAAGGTGGTGGCCGAGGCAGCGGGCCTGGGAGTCATGGGAATTCACCGCAACGTCATTCATCCGAAGTTCGGTAATTTCATCCTGCTCGGCACCGTCGTGACCGACGCGGTGGTCGACGAGCCGAGTGCGGCGCTGGACTTCAATCCGTGCCTCGAATGCAAGTTGTGCGTCTCCGCGTGCCCGGTCGGCGCGATCACCAACGACGGTGGTTTCGATTTCCAGGCCTGCTACACCCACAACTATCGCGAGTTCATGGGCGGCTTCACCGACTGGGCCGAAACCGTCGCCGACAGCGCCGACCGCGACGACTACCGCGAGCGGGTGACCAGGGGGGAATCGTTCTCGATGTGGCAGAGCCTGTCGTTCAAACCCAACTACAAGGCCGGCTACTGCATGGCCGTATGCCCGGCCGGCGAAGATGTGATCGGCGCCTTCCTCGACGACCGGAGAACGCATCTCGACGAGGTGGTGCGCCCGTTGCAGAACAAAGCGGAAACCGTCTATGTACTGCCGGGATCCGCGGCCGAGGAACACGTCACGCGCCGGTTCCCCAACAAGACGCCGAAGCCGGTCGGCAACGGGTTCGGCGAGGGGGTCAACGATCTGCTCGATCAGATCGGGCCGCGCCCGCGCCGGGGCGCTACGCCGGAGTGACCTCGGCTACGAGCGTTTGCGCAGCTGTCCGAGCAGCGGCAACAACGACACCACGACGATGACCGCGACCGCGGGCAGCAGATACTTGTCGACGTTCGGCACCGACGCACCGAGCCAGTAACCCAGCAGGACCAAACTCTGCGACCATACGATCGCGCCGACGATCTGCCACAGCGTGAATGTGCGCGTGGGCACGTCGAGCACCCCAGCCACCGGGCTGATGACCGTCCGGACCATCGGCACGAAGCGGCCGATCACGATCGCCCGGCGTGCGCCGTAGCGGTCGAGCCAGCGTTCGCCGCGGGCCACCACGGTGTGCACTCGGGAGTTCGATGTGCGGTGCAGGACGGCGCGGCCGCCGTGTTTGCCGAAGACGTATCCGGCCTGTGCGCCGGCGATCGAACCCACTGCGGCGCAGAGCAATACCTGCCACAGGATGAGGTGTGGGCCGGAACGGGTCCCGCCCGCGCACAGGATGCCGGCGGGGAAGATCAAGGTGTCGCCCGGAAGGAAGAACCCGACCACCAGCAGCCCCGACTCGGCGAAGGTTCCGGCCAGTACGGCCAGCGCCCCGAAGTTGGCCAGCAGTGAGGACCCACTCGTCGGGTTGAGTGCGGTCCACGTGCCGGTCACGGGACAACCGTAACGGTTTGCCGGGCTCGGGGCCGGACACGGCGTCCGCCGTCCTAGGGAGCGTTCCCCTCCCGCCTGCGCTCGACCGTCTGACCCGGTCGTAGCACCGTTCCGCAGTCACCGGTCTTCTGGTAGTCCGACAACAGGTGCGGAAGGACCTCGGCCGAGTACCGGCGCAGTTGCCCGAGTTGCTTGTCGCCGCGCACCACATCCTTGCGGACCCAGTCCTCGTCCGGACTGGCGAGGTTCTGAGACTGCTGAATCCGGTAGTAGTCGCGGTCCATACGCGGATCGACGGTCAGTCCGTTCTGCATCCAGACGCCGTGAGTGTGGACGAACGTCGGCTTCAGATCCTCGAATACGTAGTCGGCCAATCCGATGTCGGCCTTGCCCGCGTAGATGTCCGCGATCCGGGCATCGGCGAGTCCTGCCATATCGATCAGCCGCAGTCGAGAGGTCAGCGCGCTTCCGCCCATGTCGGGGGCGAGCAACGTGCCCTGCTGCAGGTCGAGGATGTCGGCGTAGCCGTTGAAGTAGCGGCCGAAGCGAAAGGCTATCCAGCACAACGGGATATCGGAATCGGCACGGTAAGAGTCGGCGGCGTCCGCCAGGGCGACACCGGAGGGGATCATGGCGGCGACCAGCGTCAGCGCGACGAGGGCCCGGCCCCGGGTGCGCAGCCGGGCCAGAACCTCGGTCGCCGAGAGCACGACGACGAGCGCGGCGAGCGCCCAGACCGGAGTGGCGAACCGGAACTGCCCCATCCAATCCGGTTGCAGCACGCAGTAGCCGGTGATCGCCAGCGTCAGCGGAACCAGCAGGGCGACAAGGCCGTTACGGATTCTGCTCGGGCCGGCCAGGGCGAGCCCGACCACACCGACCGCCGCGACCACGGCGGGCGCGCCCGCGTACTGCACCAGATCGCCTGCTCTGGTGAGGTCGTGTACGGTCGGCATCGCCTGATTCTTGGCGACCGCCGTATTCGCGACGAGCCGGCCGAACTCGCTGACCCGCCACACCAGATACGCCCCGAACGGAATCGCGAACGCCGCACCGGAATACAGCACATGACGAAGTGCGACGGGCCAGGTGGCACGGCGAACCAGGATCACCGAGACCAGGGGGTACGCCGCGAGGTAGATCAGGCCGTCGGGCCGGGTCAGCGCCGCGAACGCCGCTATCGCACCGGCCGTCACGGCCACCGCGGGTGTCCACAGCCGCTCGTCCAGCACCGCCAGGAACACGGCGAGAGCGCATACCGCCAGCGCGAACAGCGAGTTCTCCAGGCCGGAGAAACACCAGATCACGAAGGACGGCATCGCGGCGAGCACGGCGCCGGTCACGAACGTCACCACCGCGGGCCAACGCGACACCCGCCGCGCGGCGAGGTAGCAGCAGAGGAGGATTCCGGCGCAGCACAGTGCCGCGATCGCCTTGGGGTAGAAGACGAAATCCGGGATGCCGAACAGGGCGCCGGAGTCGAACAAGCCGCACCATTTGCCCAGCACCAGCACCGCGAGCCAGGTGGGATCGGAGAATCCCTCGACCGGTTGCGCGCCCGGTTGCAGTACCGGCCCGGCGCCCTCGGCGACACTGCGCGCGTACGCGAACGTGATTCCGGCATCGTCGACCAGCCAGATGCCGTACCGCGCCGCCTGCCACACCAGTAACAGCACGCCGCTCATCACCGCGGCCGCCGCGCCCCACCATGATCGCCCGCGTCGCTTCCGCAGGTTCTCCCGCTGCCCGCCGGAGGTTTCCGGCCGCGCTGTTACTACCTCAACCATTCACCAGAACCCATACTCGAAAGAGTCGCCAAGGGGCACAACAGCTTTTGCGCCCCTCGCGAGTACATCTGCAGACGTCGGTCGATCTTGAATCCGCGTGTGGACAGCTGTCAATCCGGCGGGACCGGCCAGGGGTGGGGAAGGGCGCTTGCCGGGTGTTCGCCATGGCTCGGCGTCACCGAAACGAGAAGTTCACGCACGACCAATGATCCGGTAACACCCGGAACCGTAGATTCTGTCCAGAAAATATTTCATCTGAAAGCAATGGGAGGTGGGTCCATGCCGCTGTATCAGTTCAGCTGTCGCGGATGCGGGCTGTTCGACCGGTCCTACCGCATGGCCGAGGTGCCCGCGAGCGTGGCATGCCCGCGGTGTGCGCAGGCCGCGGTGCGGCGCCCCGGGGGTGGGTTGGTGCGGCGTTCGGCCGCCGTCCGGATGCTCGACGCGACCGCGCGCACCGCGTCCGAGCCGGCCGTCGTCGGCGCGGTACCGCAGCCCCGGACCTCTCGCCCGACAACCGCCGACCCCCGCCATCGTCGCCTGCCGCGTCCCTGACCGAAAGCAGAACCGCCATGCCCGAGCTGATCTTTCCCCTCGACTCCAGCAAGAAGTTCACCGAGCAAACGCTGGTCGGCCACAATCGGTGGCACCCCGACATCCCGGCGGTAGCGACCGTCAGGCCGGGCGACGAATTCCGCGTCCACGTCCGCGAATGGTTCGACGGCGCCATCGTCAACGACGACTCCGCCGCCGACATCCTCGACGCCCCGCTCAGTACCGTGCACTGCCTGTCCGGTCCGTTCGCGATCGAGGGGGCGCAGCCGGGCGACCTGCTGATCGTCGACATCCTCGACATCGGGCCCATTCCGCAGGAGGACTCCGGGCCGCTGGCCGGGCAGGGCTGGGGATACACCGGGATCTTCGCCACCGACAACGGCGGCGGCTTCCTCACCGAGCAGTTTCCCGATGCCTATAAGGCGATCTGGGATTTCAGCGGCCACACGGCCACCTCCCGGCACATCCCGGGCGTCAGCTTCACCGGCATTCAGCATCCGGGCCTCATGGGCACCGCGCCATCGGCGGCATTGCTCTCGTCGTGGAATGCTCGCGAGGCCGCGCTGATCGCCACCGACCCCGAGCGGGTGCCGCCCCTGGCGCTGCCGCCATTGCCGCGCGATGCCGTCCTCGGTTCGCTGACCGGCGCCGACTTCGACCGGGTCGCCGCCGAGGCCGCGCGCACCGCCCCGCCGCGCGAGAACGGCGGTAACCAGGACATCAAGAATTTCACCCGGGGCAGCCGGGTGTTCTATCCGGTGTTCGTCGAAGGCGCGAACCTGTCGGTGGGCGACCTGCACTTCTCCCAGGGCGACGGTGAGATCACGTTCTGCGGTGCGATCGAGATGGGCGGCTACATCGATCTGCGGGTGGATCTGATCAAGGACGGGATGAGCCGTTACGGCGTCACCGAGAACGCGATCTTCCTGCCCGGCAACGAGGGACCGGTCTATTCGGAGTATTTGGCCTTCTCCGGCACGTCGGTGACGCTCGACGGTGAGCAGCGGTATCTGGATTCGCAATTGGCGTTCCAGCGTGCCTGTCTGCACGCGATCGACTATCTCAGCTCGTTCGGCTACAGCCGCGAGCAGGCGTATCTGATCCTCGGGGCCGCGCCGATCGAGGGCCGGTTCTCCGGAGTGGTCGACATCCCGAATGCCTGTGCGACGGTGTACATCCCGACCGCGATCTTCGACTTCCCGGTCACGCCCACGGCTTCCGGGCCGGTCGACGTCGACCCCGGTCCCGGCGTGCCGCATGCCGCACGCTGACGGCCGGTGACCGACAGGCGGGGTCGATCAACCGGTGGGCCGGGACGCCCCGATCGCTGCCTCGGGGTGCTCGGCCCGCAGGAACTCCAGCAATGTCGCGAGCTCGCCGATCAGCTGTGGCCGGGCGCCGGGGATCGTCTCGAGGGCGGTGCCCTCGAGACTCCGCCGCATCTTCTGATAGGCGAGAGTCCCACGGCGCGTGCGGGATACGAGCACGCGGCGGCGATCGAGCGGATCCACCTTGCGCTGCACCAGATTGTCCGACACCATGGCGTCGATCAGCCGGGTGAGGCTGGCGCCGGTCAGCGGGGTGAGTTCGGACAGTTCCGACATCGACAGGCCGGACCCACCGTACAGCGCCGCCAGCACGTGCCAGCGGGCGACGGTCGGCTCACCGAGTCGTGCCGTGATCGCCTCGTCGAGCTGCTGTGATGCGTGTCGTAACAGGCGCGCGAATTCTTCCAGTGCGTCCCCTGCGCTGCTACCGTCCATTGGGGACGAGTATACAGCGCCGTATGGGTAATTTTCATATGAAAATATACGGTGGTGGTTGCGATGTCCTACGGGCAATCGGCACGTGCTCGCCGGCCGACCGTGGACATCGCCCTCGTGGTGCCACTCAGTGGTCCGGCGGGCATGTTCGGGCCGTCGTGTGAAGCGTGCGCCACCCTCGCCGCCGCCGATCTCGATGCCGCGGGCGGGATTCTGGACCGGCCGGTGCGGCTGCATGCCGTCGACGCCGGTGCTCCGCCGCCGGTGCTGGCCGCTCGCGTGCGGCGCTTGGTGAGTTCCGGTGCGGTCGACGCGGTGGTCGGCTGGCATCTGTCGGATGCCCGGCGCGCGATCACCCCGCATACGGCGGGACGGGTTCCCTATATCTACACGACGTTCTACGAGGGTGGGGAGGATGCGGCCGGGGTGTACATGGTCGGGGAGACGCCCGATCGGCAGTTGTTCCCCGCGCTGCGATGGTTGCGTGCCGAATCCGGCATCCGGCGCTGGTGCGTCGTCGGCAACGACTACGTCTGGCCCCGCGAGACCGCGCGCGTGACAGAGGATTTCGCGTCCGTACTCGGAATCGAGGTGGTCGGCTCGGCATTCGTGCCACTCGGTGGGCGGGAGTTTCGTGGTGTTCTCGACACGATCCGGACCTCGTCCGCAGAAGGGGTGCTCATGCTCATGGTCGGCGCCGACGCCGCGGCGTTCAATCGCGCCTACGCCCGTGCCGGCCTGGATCGCGACCGCATCCGGCTCGCCATGATGATCGGCGAGGATGTGCTGTACGCCAGCGGTGCGGCGGGTACGCGCGGCCTGTTCACGGCGTGCGGATATCTCGAGGGTGTCGCGTCGGCGCCGTCGATGGAGTTCGGCGCGCGATATGAACGGCTGTTCGGCGCGGAGGCGCCGACCTTGAACAACATCGGCGAATCCTGTTACGAGGGAATGCTTCTGCTGGCCGCGCTGGCCGAACGGGCGGGCAGCCTCGAGGTGGGCGCCATCGAGCGCGCCGCCGCCCGGGTCAGCTATCAGGGCCCGCGTGGCGAGGTACGGGTTCGCGGTGCGCACACGACGCAGCCGGTGTATCTCGCCGACGTGGATGCGCTCGACTTCGGGCTGCTGGCGGACTTGACACCGCGAGGCCGGTAGTCCGGGCGCCGGGGATCGAGGCTCGACAGCCTCGATCCCCGGCGTTTCCGACCACACGCGAACGTTCCCTGTTCCTCTGTCGCTGCGGGGATTACAGCGCCGGTGTGGATTGCCGCAAGCCGAGGTCGGCGGAGGTGGCCACCGGATCCTCATGGGTGGCCGACTGACACTGCTCGTGGCAGCCCTTGGTGAGCGTGCACGTCAGCGAGGACACCGTGCCGCCGTGGAAGGGGCAGTCGTGCACCATGTCGGGGAGTTCGTAGCGCTTGCCGTCGACGATGTCGAGCAGCGTCTGCCCGGCCCACAGCGGTTCCCGCTCGATCTCCTCGCGCAGCGGATTCTTGCGTGCCAGATAGTATTTGCCCTTCGTGGCGACCGCGATGACCGGGGCGAGCACCATCGCGACCGCCAGCGCGAGGTACGGCGACCAGGCCTGGCAGAACTCGCCGAACGCGCCGAAGAACGCGGCGATCGAGACCGCCGAGGCCACCAGCATCGAGACGAAGCCCACCGGATTGATCGCGTACAGATAGGCCCGCTTGAACTCCACGTACGGCGGGCTGATCTTCAGCAGTCCCTTGTTGATCACCAGATCCGCGACGATCGCGCCGATCCAGGCGATGGCCACATTCGAGTAGAAGCCGAGGATGGTGTTGAGCAGCGAGAACATATTGCACAGCATCAGCGTCAGCGCGATCGCGATGTGCAGCGCCAGCCACACCACCCGGCCCGGATGGATGTGCAGGGCCCGGCTGAAGAAGTTCGACCACGACAGCGAACCCGAATAAGCGTTGGTGACGTTGATCTTCACCTGCGACAGCAGCACCATCACCGTCGCGACGCCCAGCGCGACGCCGTGGTTGTGCAGGACCGCACCGTAACCGCCCAGGAACTGCTCGATCGGTTCGGTCGCGCGGGTGAACCCGACCTGGCCGACCACGTAGAAGGCCAGGAAGGCGCCCGAAATCTGTTTGGCCGCACCGAGAATCACCCATCCCGGGCCTGCCAGCAGCACCGCAGACCACCATTTCAGCGGCGGGGTCTCCGACTTCTCCGGCATGAACCGCAGGTAGTCCACCTGTTCACCGATCTGCGCGATCAGCGACAACGCGACGCCGGCTCCCGCACCGACGGCGATCGCGCCGACCCGTTGGCTGCCGCCGTCGCCGGTCCAGGACAGGAAGCCGTCGGCCCCGTGCGGATCGGCGATCAGGATCATCGCGATCGGCGCGACGAACAGCACCAGCCACAGCGGCTGGGTCCACACCTGGAACTTCGCCAGCGCCGACATCCCGTACAGCACAAGGGGAATGATGAGGACCGAACCCAGGATGTAGCCGATCGGCAAGGGTATGTGGAAGGTCAGCTTCATCGCCTGCGCCATGATGGCGCCCTCGAGCGCGAAGAAGATGAAACAGAAGCTGGCGTAGATGAGGCTGGTGAGCGTGGATCCGAAGTAGCCGAAACCCGCGCCCCGGGTCAGCAGGTCCATGTCCACGTTGTATTTCGCGGCGTAGTACGCGATCGGGATGCCGGTGAGGAAGATCGTGGCCGCCGCGACCAGAATCGCGACGATCGCGCTGGCGCTGCCGTGGCTGACCGCGATGGACGCGCCGATGGAATAGTCGGCCAGATAAGCGATTCCGCCGAGGGCGGCGACCCCGCATGCCATCGGCGTCCAGCGGCGGAAGGTGCGCGGGGCGTAACGCAGCGAATAGTCCTCGATGTTGTCCTTGGCGGCCCACGTCTGGAAGCGGTTCCACCGCGTCGGTGGAACGCCGGAGGCCGGCGGTGTCGGGGAAGTGTTCATCGTCAGATCTCCTTGCAACGAACGCTGCGACGCTTCGGAACTCTGTCGACCGCACTGTCCTACGTCATCCGATAAGCAGCAAAACTCAAGGTAGGAGAGCTGATTCCGTTTGACAACATTCAAATGAATATTTTTCGAACGGGCAATCTGTTGGTTACAAGCGGGCCCGGCACCGTCCTTGCGCGCACTGTCGCTCGATCCTGCCGCGCGACACCGTCTGCGCCAGGCCGATCAGCCAGCAGGTGGGGCAGCCGCGCAGCGCGACCACACCGGCGGGCAGCAGGAGCAGGACGACCGGCCCCGCGGCGGGGATCAGCGCGATCGACGCGGCGATCAGGCCGAAACCCAACAGCCCGCGTGCCAGGTGGACCGGGACCGAGCGGCTGGCGAACGTCTTCTGCTGTCCGGCAACGTCCTTCACGGCCGCAGCCCCCGATCCGGCATCCCGAGTTGCGCGCGAACAGTAGCCCGGGCTCGGTGCAGCCTGGATTTCATTGCCGCCGTGCTCATTCCGAGCGTGCGGGCCACCATGCCGCCCGGCAGGCCTTGGACATCGCGCATGATCAGGACTCGGCGCTGATCCGCGGGCAGCGCCGCGATCGCCGCGGCGATTCGCTCGATTTCGAGCCGGGCCAGCACATCGTCCTCCGCCGAGGCCGCCGCGATCTCCGCGTGCGGTTCCCGGTGCACGGCTGTGCGTAGCCGCCGCAAGCACTCGTTGCGCACGATGCGAAACATCCACGAGGCCAGCGCACCCGCCGCTCGCAGCGTGCCGATTTTGCGGAACAGGACCAGCATCGCCTCCTGCGCGGCGTCCTCGGCGTCCTGACTGCTCGCGCACAAGGAATGGGCGAAGCGCTGGACGTGCGGATAGGACCCGGAAACCAGGGCGGCGACGGCGGACTCGTCGCCGTCGCGGGCCGCCGCGACCAGATGTTCCTCCGGCCAGGCCGATCTCGTGCACTCAGCCACGGGTACGCCTCCGCCGCAGAACCAGCATGCAGCTGCACAGTAATACGGCCGCGACCACCACGGCGATGACGGCGACAACCATGTCGACTCCTTCGGTTACGCGGGCCCGGTTGCCCGCACGGTTATGAGAGCGATCGAGGGCGGGAAAGGATTCAGGGCGGTGTCGAGTGGGTGCGCGCGGCCGGCCGGGCACCACGAGGGCCGCCGGTTCCCGGTCGATTCGCTGACCGCCGGGTACCGTGCCGATAGCGGATGCGGCGGATATCGCGGAAGGAACGGGGTCGATGGCGGCAGTGTCGGATACCGTCCCCGAATTGCTGCGCGCCCTCGATCTGACCGGTGTGTTCGCCAACGCGATGCTCGGCGGGGCGGTGGCGCGCACGTTCCGGTTCGACCCGATCGGATTCGCCGTGCTCGCTACCGCTTCGGGGCTGGGTGGCGGCATCATCCGGGACACGCTGCTGCAGCGGGGGACGCCGGTGGCGCTGGTCGACTACGCCTACCTGCTGACCGCCCTGTTCGGGGCGTCGATCGCCTTCATGTTCCGGTTCGAGGGCCGGTTGTGGGACCGGCTGTTCCCCTGGGTGGATGCCCTGGCGCTGGGTTGCTGGGCGGCGGTCGGGGCGCAGAAGACGCTCGAAGTCGGGCTCGGGTGGCTGCCGGCGGTGTTGCTGGGAACGACGACAGCGGTCGGGGGCGGGGTGGTACGCGATATCGCGGTGGGTCGGGTGCCGACGATCTTCGGGGGTAACACGCTGTATGCCACCGGTGCGCTGCTGGCCAGTGCGACACTGGTGATCATCTGGTATTCCGGCCATGCGACCGCGGGTTCGATCGCGGCGACGGTGGTCGGCGCGGGATTGTGCCTGCTGGCGCGGTGGCGCGGATGGATGCTTCCCGAGCAGGTGAGTTGGCCCGAACGATTGCGTTACGGTCGGCGAAAGGAGAGGTGATGACCTCGACCACGCGGGATACCTCGGTACTGGCGGGTGTGGACGACATCCGTGGGTGGCAGGAGGAGTTCTACCGCGACTTGCACGCCCATCCGGAGCTGTCGCATCGAGAACATCGCACGGCCGGGCTGATCGCGGAGAAGTTGCGGTCGCTGGGGTACGACGTGCACGAGGGGATCGGCGGAACGGGAGTCGTCGGAATTCTGCGCAACGGTGACGGGCCGGGGGTGCTGCTGCGCGCCGACATCGACGCGCTGCCGGTGCGTGAGGCGACCGGATTGCCGTATGCCAGCGCGGTTTCCGCTGTCGACAAGGACGGCAAGGAGGTGCCGGTGATGCATGCGTGCGGCCACGACGTGCACGTCACCTGCCTGCTGGGCGCCGCGCAGCTGATGGCCGCGCAGACCGGCCACTGGCGCGGGACGCTGGTGGCGCTGTTCCAGCCGGCCGAAGAGGTCGGCGACGGGGCGCGCGGGATGGTCGACGACGGACTGGCGAAGGTACTGCCGCGGCTGGATGTCGCGCTCGGCCAGCATGTGCTGCCCACGCCGGCCGGTTCCGTCGCCACTCGCAGCGGGCCGACGATGGCCGCGGCCGACAGTATGCGCATCACGGTGTACGGGCGAGGTGGGCACGGGTCGATGCCGCAGGCCACCATCGACCCGGTCGTGCTGGCATCGATGATCGTGCTCCGGCTGCAGATGGTCGTCTCGCGCGAGGTGGCGCCGACCGAGACGGCGGTGCTGACCGTCGGCAGCATCAACGCGGGTACCAAGAGCAATGTGATCTCCGATCACGCTGTGCTGCAACTGAATGTGCGCACCTACAACGAGTCCACCCGCACCACGATCCTCGACGCGATCCGCCGGATAGTCACCGCGGAGTGCCAGGCCTCAGGCTCGCCACGCGACCCGGAATTCGAACTGTTCGACCGATTTCCGTTGACCGACAACGATCCCGGCGCCACCGCCCGCGTGGCCGAGGCCTTCGCCGCCTACTTCGGCGACCGCGCCACGGAAATGCCGATGGCCAGCGCCAGTGAGGATTTCAGCGATATCCCGAACGCCCTCGGCGTGCCGTACACCTACTGGGGCGTGGGCGGAACCGACCCGGAGAAGTTCCAGGCCGCGCTGCGGGCCGGCCGGGCCATGCAGGATATCCCGGTCAACCACTCGCCGAATTTCGCGCCGGTGATCGAGCCGACGCTGCGAACCGGGACGGAAGCGCTGGTCGTGGCCGCGTTGGCGTGGTTGGGACGGTAGGACGACGACCTTAGTTGTCCGCGGGTGATTCCCGGCGCTCGTATCGGCTGCGGGCGATGCGGTGGGCGCAGCGCAGGAGGTCGGCGACGGCGGTGGCGGTTCGCGGGCCGGGGTTCACGACGGCGAGCCAGGCCTGTGCCCCGTAGACGGGGTGGGGGAACAGCGTGTCGGCGAGGCTCGGGTCGGCCGGGATCGTGGCGTGGTCGCGCGGGGTGTGACCGGTTCGTTCGATGAAGGCCTCTTTGCCCGCGAAGATGTTGAGGCGGAACGTGTTCGGACGGTCCAGGCGCGATGATCCATCGTCCGGATAATCCTTGGTGACGATGGTGGCGAAGGGCTGGGTGCGGGGTACCACGCCGTCCGGGGCGTAATAGAAGAAGGTATCGCCCCAGCTGATCTCGGGGGTGCCGTCGCCGGGCCGGGGACTCAGCGTCAGGACGCCGCCGAGGTTTTCGACGAATTCGACGATCTCGTTGATCTCCATTGCTCTAGCGTTTCATTGAAGTGCTTGTGGAGACTCCGTCCATCGGAATGGCAGGTCGTGTGATGACAAGTCGCAAATCCACTGGTCTGCGAACCGTGGATGTGGCGCGGCGGGCCGGCTGTTCCGTCCAGCAGATTCGCAACCTCGAACGCGACGGTGTGCTGCCCCCGGTCGAGCGCGGTCCGTCCGGGTATCGCACCTACCGTCGGGTGCATGTGCTGTCGGCACACGCGTATCGGCTGCTGGCGGCGGCCGTCGGGCCCGCCGAGGCGAGAGATGTTCTGCGCGCGACACATTCCGGGCAACCATTGCCCGCGCTGTTGGATGCCGCGCATGCGCGCTTCGACGCGCAGCGCCGGGAACTGCGGCTGGCGAAGCGAGCGGCCGCGGCGATCGCGGACGAACCGATCGGGGATGCGACATCCGCCGACTCGATGACGGTGTCCGAACTGGCGGGCGCGCTCGGTGTGCGGCCGTCGACATTGCGGCACTGGGACGCGGAAGGGCTGGTCGTGCCCGGCAGGGCCGGGGCGCGCGGTGCGCGGCTGTACGCGCCGGAGGATGTGCGCGACGCGCGGATCGCGCATCAGCTCCGGCTCGCCGGATATCGCATTCCGGCGCTGCGTGATCTGCTGTCTGCCCTCCGGGCTTTTCGAGGTGGTGACGTGTCGGCCGCACTCGCGGCGCGGGAGGTCGAAATCGACACGCGCTCGTGGGCGTTGTTCGAGGCGGCCGCGCTGTTGTTCCGGATCGTTTCCCCGTCCGGCGACGACTCCTTCGAGATCGGATGAACGTTCGCCGGCAACGTGTTTCGTTTGCCCGGTCGGGTCGTCTGCGGAGACGGCCCGGTCGGGATGTCGCTCGGCCGCCGTCGATCCTGTGCGCGGGGCAGGAGTGGGCGGCGGCCGACCGGTGCGGTCACCCGCGAGCGCAGCTCACGACACGGGTGCGTCGGAGGCGATCTCCGGCGCCAAAGGTGCGATGGCGCCGATGATTTCGCCGACGGTCGGCTCCGGAACGCCGGCGTCCGTCAGGGCGTCGGTGAGGTGGCCGGCGACGAGGGTGAAGTGGTGCATGGTGATGCCGCGGCCCTGGTGGACCTGCTTCATCGGGGCGCCGGTGTACGGTTCGGGGCCGCCGAGGGCTGCGGCGAAGAATTCCACTTGGCGCCCCTTCAGCCTCGACATGTTGGTGCCGGTGAAGAAGCCGGCGAGATCCTCGTCGGCGAGGACACGAACGTAGAAGTCCTCGACGACGGTTTCCAATGCTTCGTGCCCGCCGATCTGCTCGTAGATCGACGGGGCGGGCACGGACGGGGCTGCGGACGATTTCGAGAAAAGTGACGAGATTCGCATGAAAACAGGAAATCAGCGGCGTGTTTCACCTCCGTTAGTTGTGTGTCGCCGACGGGTTGCCCTGTGTAGAAAGGCGGTTGCTCCGATCTCACCTCCGCCGCGGCCGGGCTGCGAGGTTTCTCTCGCTCCGATGACGAGTACGCGAGCCGCGCCCATCGAACTACGGGGTGGGCATCGCCGGCACCGCCCGGCTGGGGTCCACGCCGGAGAAAGCCAGCGAGATGACGAAACCGGCGGCCTCCTCCAGCTGACGTGCGCGGTCCAGACCGCCCAGCACCACCGGTACGGCGCCGACGTCGCGCACCAGGTGTTCGGTGGTGCGCAGGGCGGCCGGGGCGTCGCCGCAGATCGTGACCGAGGGCGGTCGGTGAGTCGATCCGGTATCGGCGGTCGCGTCGGCTTCGGGTGCGGCCCACTGTTCGCTGGGGAACAGGTGGAACGCCTTGACCACGTGCGCTCCCGGCGCGAGTTCGGCCACGCGCTGCGCATGCGAGGTGCCGGGCGGCAGGCGCAGCACGCCGAGCCCGTGGTCGATCGCGTTGGTCGCATCGATGACGGTGAGACCCGACAGCGCACCACCGGGCGCGCCCACCGCGCGCAGAACCTCCTCGACTCCGGTGTAGGCCACCGCCAGCAATACCGCATCCGCAGTTCTTCTCGCCCCGGCCCCTACGGCGTCTGCGCCGCCCGCGACTGTCGCTGGGTAAGCCGCCGCCGGAGCGTGCGGGACCACCTTTCCGCCGGCCCCGATCTCCGTCAGCGGCACAGCCCGCACGCCGGCACCGAGCCGCCGCGCGAGCGCCTCGGCCTTGTCCATCGAACGCCCGGCCACCGTGATCTCGTGTCCGGCGCGGGCCCATCGGCGGCCCAGTGCCTCGGCCAAGGTGCCGGTGCCGAGAATCGTGATTCGCATCGTGTGCTCCTTCGAGTTGTCGATCCGGCGCTACGGTAGGACGGCCGATACGCACCGATCGGTGCGCGACGGATGGGTGATCATCACGGGATGAGCGGTTACGACGAGCATGCGGGCGAACTGGTCGCCGATTGCCGATTGCGCGCGGCCACAGACCTTTTCGCGCACACCTGGGATCCGGTGGTGCTGGTCGGACTGCTCGGCGGAGCGCGCCGGCGCAGCGAATTGCGGGCCGAGATCGGCGGCATCAGCGACAAGGCGCTCACCGAGGCCCTGCGCCGGCTGCTCGGCCACGGCCTGATCGAGCGTCACCGCTACGCACAAGCGCCACCACGCGTCGAATACGCGTTGACCCCGCTCGGGCTGAGCCTCGTCGAGGGCCCGATGCGCGCGCTCGGCGAGTGGGTGGAGGAGCACGGGGACGCACTGCTGGAGGCGGACCCGCTCGCCGAGTTCGACACGCACGAGCGCGGCTGACCCGCCGCCACCCGGACCGCACAGTGACCGACCCGACACAGCCGCCCGGGCGCGGACCGCGAGCCGCCGGCGCTCGATAAGCTCGCCGGGTGACCGACGAGACGCTGCAGCAGGGCCCCATCCACGCCGTCCACACGGAGCTGGGCGCGACCTTCGCCCCGTTCGGGGGGTGGGAGATGCCGGTGCAGTACGCGGGCACCGTCGCCGAGCACACCTCCGTGCGGACCACCGTCGGGGTTTTCGATGTGAGCCACCTCGGCAAGGCGACCGTGCGCGGCGCGGGCGCGGCGGCGTTCGTGAACGCGGCGCTGACCAACGATCTCGGCCGCGTCGGGCCCGGGAAGGCGCAGTACACGCTGTGCTGCACCGAGCAGGGCGGGGTGATCGACGATCTGATCGCCTACTACGTCTCCGACGACGAGATCTTCCTGGTGCCGAATGCGGCCAATACCGCCGCGGTGGTGGCGGAGTTGCGTAAGGCCGCGCCGGAGGGCATCACGATCACCGACGAGCACCGCGAGTACGCGGTCTTCGCGGTGCAGGGCCCGAAATCGGCGGAAGTGCTTGCCGCGCTGGGACTTCCGACCGATATGGAGTACATGGCATTCGCCGATGCCGAGTGGGACGGCCGTCCGGTACGCGTCTGCCGCACCGGATACACCGGTGAACACGGCTATGAACTGCTGCCGCGCTGGGCCGATGCGGAGGCGGTTTTCCGCGCGCTGGTGGCCCGGGTCGACGCGGCGGGCGGGCAGCCGGCCGGCCTGGGTGCGCGCGACACGCTGCGCACCGAGATGGGCTATCCGCTGCACGGCCACGAGCTGTCGCCGGAGATTTCGCCGGTGCAGGCCCGCGCGGGCTGGGCGGTCGGCTGGAAGAAGCCGGAGTTCTGGGGCAAAGCGGCTCTGACACAGGAGAAGTCGGCGGGCCCACGGCGAATCCTGCTGGGGCTCAGGGCGCTCGATCGCGGTGTGCTGCGTCAGGGTCAGACGGTGCTTCGTGGTGAGGAGGCCGTCGGTGAGACCACCTCGGGCACCTTCTCGCCGAGCCTCAAGGTCGGCATCGCCTTGGCACTGTTGGACACCGAGGCCGGACTGGAGCCGGGCGACGAGGTCGAGGTCGATGTGCGCGGCCGCCGGTTGCGCGCCGAGGTGGTGCGCCCGCCGTTCGTGACGCCGCATACTTCCTGAACGGCGGTCGCGGACCCTCTGCGTGTGGCGTCAATCATGACAGTTCCGGAGTGGAGGGTCCGGTGGCCGTGAGTGTGCTGCGCGAAGGGGGACGCCGCTCGCTCCGGAGGGGCCGTTGCGGGACGAATACCTCGCATCGGACGCCGTCGACGGGGAATTATGTCCCGATTGTCGCGATTCTCGATCGCTGCTCGGCCCGTCTCCACGCAGGTCCGAGCATCGGCGTCGACGACCGCAGTTCTAGTATCGAGGTCATGACAGTCGCTGCACAGTTCACTCGTACCCCGCATCCCGCCCCGGTTCCGGCGGATCGGCGCACGGAGATTCTGGCGGCGCCCGGGTTCGGTCGCTACTTCACCGACCACATGGTGTCGATCGACTATCTCGACGGGCAGTGGACCAACGCGCGGGTCGAGCCGTACGGGCCGCTGTCGATGGATCCGGCGACGATGGTGTTCCACTACGGTCAGGCCATCTTCGAAGGTCTCAAGGCGTATCGGCAGGCCGACGGCAGTATCGCCACCTTCCGCATCGATGCCAACGCGGCGCGGTTCCAGCGGTCGGCGCGACGACTGGCGATGGCGGAGCTGCCGGAGGAGTTGTTCATCGAATCGGTGCGTCAGCTGCTCGAGGTCGACGCGGACTGGGTGCCCGCGGCCGGCGGTGAGGAGTCGCTGTATCTGCGGCCGTTCATGTTCGCCACCGAGGCGGGACTCGGCGTGAAGCCCGCGGCCGGGTACAAGTATCTGCTGCTGGGTTCGCCTGCGGGAGCGTATTTTCCGCGTGGCGTGAAGCCTGTGCGGGTGTGGCTGTCCACCGAATACGTGCGCGCCGCCCCGGGCGGCACCGGTGAGGCCAAGGTCGCCGGCAACTACGCGTCCTCGCTGCTGGCGCAGCAGCAGGCCACCGACAAAGGCTGCGACCAGGTCGTGTGGCTCGACGCCTGCGAGCGCAAGTACGTCGAGGAGATGGGCACCAACAACCTGTTCTTCGTCTACGGTTCCGGTTCCGAGGCCCGGTTGGTCACCCCGGAGCTGTCGGGGTCGCTGCTGCCGGGCATCACCCGCGACAGTCTGCTGACCCTCGCCGCCGACTCCGGTTATCCGGTCGAGGAACGCAAGGTGTCGGTCGAGGAATGGCACAACGGCGCCGAATCCGGCGAGATCACCGAGGTTTTCGCGTGCGGCACCGCCGCGGTCGTCACCCCGGTCGGCTGGGTGCAGTCCGCCGAGGGCGAATTCGAGATCGGCGGCGGTGAGCCCGGCGAGGTCACGATGGCGCTGCGCGACACGCTGACCGGAATTCAGCGCGGCACGTTCGCCGACAATCACGGCTGGTTGCGCACCCTGGCCTGACCCGGGAAACGGACTGCGGCGCCGGGCCTTTCGGCACGCGCCGTAGCCGCACACCGGAATCGGCGCGCGCAGCCATGGGCGGCAGGTCGCGTGCCGGCGATCGTCGTGCCGCGTGCGCGATACGGTCGCGGCGGTGCGCCTCATCCGCCGAGGGTGAATTCGATATACCTCCTCCACAGCCGTCCGAACAGTTGCCGAATACTGCCCACGACGGGGCCAATGGCGCTGTACCGTCGGGTCAGCGAACGATCGGCTACCGCCGCCGGTGTCGTCTCTTCGGACAGTGAGGGAGAGGAAGTCATGCCACACCGCACCGACTCCGGCACCCACCACGCCTGCTGCGCACCGGCAGCGGGAAAGAGCGCCGATTCGACCGGTCACGATGCCGTTGCCGGTCGGCCGGGCGAGGCGGATCGCCGCGCGGAGTTCGATGCCGCGCTGGTCGCCCTTCCCGGCGGCACCTTCACCATGGGAGACGAGAGCCGCTGGGCCTATCCCGGCGACGGCGAGGGGCCGTGTCACCGGGTCACCGTCGACGCCTTCGCCATCGGCCGGTACGCGGTGACCAATGCCGACTTCGCCGCATTCGTCGCCGACACCGGCTATCGCACCGATGCCGAGAAATACGGCTGGTCGTTCGTCTTCGCCGGCTTGCTGCCGCCGGATATGCCGCCCACCCGCGCGGTGGTCAACGCCCCGTGGTGGCGGCAGGTGGAGGGCGCGGACTGGGCTCATCCGTTCGGGCCCGACTCGGATGTCGGCAACCTGGCCGACCATCCCGTCGTCCACGTCTCCTGGGAGGACGCCCGGGCCTTCTGCGCGTGGTCGGGCACGCGGCTGCCCACCGAGGCCGAATGGGAGTATGCCGCGCGCGCCGGATCCACCGGCCCGTTCCCCTGGGGCGAGGACTTCGAGCCGGACGGGCAGCGACAGATGAATGTCTTCACCGGCGAATTCCCCCGCACGGCCCCCGGCGCGCATCTCGGTACGATGCCCGTGAATGCGCACGCGCCCAACGGTTTCGGTCTCTACAACACCACCGGGAATGTGTGGGAGTGGTGTTCGGACTACTTCTCGCCGGACTACTACCGGCACAGTCCCGAAGCGAATCCCACCGGACCCGATCTCGGCCGCGACCGGGTGATGCGGGGCGGATCGTATCTGTGTCACCTGTCCTACTGCCGCCGCTACCGGGTCTCGGCGCGACAGGGCAGCGAGCCGGTCTCCTCGACGGGAAATCTGGGCTTCCGGGTGGTCGCGGATAAACCGGTGCGGTGAGGTCCCGCCGGGCCGGACCGAACGGGGGAGTGCAGGGCAGCGGGCGCAGCGGCGGAGTGAGCATGCGGTCCCGGGGCGTGGCCGTGCCGCCGGGCCGAGGTGAGCTACGTGCCGTCGGGTGTGTGCGGGCCGGCCGCCGCGTGACGGAGATACGGAGTCAGTAGCTCTCGGACGCGTGTCGCCACAGTGTCGACGGGGGCGTGGTTTTCGACCATGCGCGAGGCGGTGAGGACGACTGCGTTGATCAGTTCGGCGGTCGTCGCCGGATCGGGTGCGCCGAGTTCGGTCAGCGCGGCGATCAGCGGCGTGCGGAGTTCGTCGTGAATGGCGCGGCCCTGGGCGGCGAGGGCGTCGGGCGCGATATGGGTCGAAAGCCCTTGTACCACCGCGTGTTCGCCCTCGTCGACCAGTTCGAGATTGACCAGCGCATAGGTCAGGACTTTGGCGCCGGGGTCGTCGTCCGCGGCCATGCGCTCGGTGATCCGTGCGCTCCAGCGGGGTAGCGCATCGGCCAGTACCGCCTCGAACAGCTCGTCTCGTGAGCCGAAATACTGATAGACGCTGGGCCGGGCCAGACCGGCGCGGGCGGCCACCTCGGCGAGGGTGGGCGCCGCACCGGTCTGTTCGGAGAGGATCGCGCGCGCGGCGTCGAGGAGGGCACGCCGCTGCGCCTGCCGGTGTTCCGCGACAGTCGCCGCCTGAATCCTCGGCACGAAACCTCCTTCTCGCCGCGGCCGGGACGGTGTTTCACCCGGCCGGGCCGCATCCGACCCTGTGCGACAGTGCTATCACATCCTGTCGCGGTCACACTCGGTCGCGGTGTGCCCCGACCCTCAGCGCTCGGGGGTGAGGCGGCCGTCGACCATGGTCAACACGCGGTCACAGCGGTCGAGGATGTCGTGGTCGTGCGTGACCATGACGGTGGCGACCGCCGCCGCGCGGGTTTCGCGAGCCAGCAGTTCTACCACCTCCGCGCTGCGGGCGCGATCCAGGGCGGCGGTCGGCTCGTCGACCAGCAGGACTCGTGGCGAGCCGATCAGCGCCCGGGCGATGCCGACGCGCTGGCGTTCGCCGCCGGACAGCTGCTCCGGTCGCCGATTCGCCTTCTCGCCCATGCCGACCGCGCCGAGCAACTCTCGCGGATCGCGGCGGGTTCCGGTGAGGCGGGCGACCAGCCGCAGTTGATCGGCGGCCGTGAGCGCGGGCAGCAGGTTGCCCGATTGGAAGACGAAACCGATGTGGTGCAGCCGGAATCGGGTGCGCTCGCGCGGGCCCAGGGCGGTGAGATCGGTGCCGCCGATGCGAACCCGTCCGGTATCCGGAGTGGTGAGACCGCCCGCCACGGCGAGCAGGCTCGATTTGCCGGAACCGGAGGGTCCCATGATCGCGACGAATTCCCCGGGGTTGACCGACAGGCGCACGTCGTCCAGCGCGGTCACCGTATCGGCGCCGTCGCCGAGGGTGAGGGTTACGCCGTCGAGTTCGAGTCCCGTCTTCGAGTCGGAAAGGTCGCTCGCGCGCGCATCCTCTTGTGTCGCAGCGCCTTTGCGTGTGGTGAAGATGCTCATCGGTTGGCTCCCAAGGCGGTGAGGGGATCGATTCTGGTGACGCGCACGATGGCGGCGGCCGCGCCCAGCACGCCGAGCAACACCAGCAGGCCGGCTCCGGTGGCGACGGCTGCGGGTTCGAGCGTGAACGGCATGCCGTGGATGAAACTGCTGCCGCCGACGGCGATCAGCACTCCGATGGCGGTCGCGCCGACCAGCACCACCACGGCCTGGGTGAGTCCGTCGACGAGCAGGAACCGCGTCGGCGCGCCGATCGCCCGCAACACCGCCAGTTCGCCCGTGCGCTGGATGGTCCACACCAGGAAGAACGCGCCGACCACCAGTGCCGAGATCGCGTAGAGGAACGCCTTGATCATCGTCATGGTCGCCATCTCCGCCGTATATCCCGGGGAAGCGTCGTAGGAGGCGGTGCGGGTCATGGCGGTCGTGTCCGCGGCCGCGTCGCCGGCGGTCAGGTCGAGTTTCGCACCCGGCTGCGCGCGCAGCGCCACGGCACTGGCCTCCCGGTAGGACTGCTCTCGCACCTGCTCACCCGGTTTCGCCCCGGCGTGGATCTGCTGCCAGGTGTGCAGCGGCACGTAGGCGACATCGACGTGGCCGAAGGTCTGTTTGCCCGCGGTGACACCGACGATCGTCAGCGTCGTGCCGAGTCGATCGATGACGACGGTGTCGCCGAGTCGCGCACCCTTGTCGAGGGCGGTCGCGCTCACGACGATGCCGTCCGGCCGATCCAGTCCGGTGCCCTGCGCCGCCGCTGGTGCCAGGAACGACTGCGGTTCGACGCCGAACAGCGCGAAGTCGACCGCGACGCCACCGCCGGTCTTGGCGTTGACCAGCGTATTGCCGAAGGGGGCCGCGTCGGCCACGCCCGGCTGGGATCGCCACGCCGCTACCTGTGCGGTGTCGATCGTGCTGCGGGTGAATGCCGAATCGGTCTTCGTGCCGTGCGCGAAGGCGAAGGCGTCGACCGGCAGGGCGCGCAGGCCGGAGACACCGTCGTCGACGAGTCCGGACGACAGCCCGGACAGCATCACGGTCAGGATCGAGATGAGCGCGACCACGCCGCCCATCAGGCCGAATCTCACTCGCGCGTACCACAGTTCGCGCAGTGCCAGGAACATGACAACACTCCTCACGGCTGCCGCCGGTCGGACCGGCGGCGTGACAGCACCATCTTCCTGACGGTGCGTCGGTAAGATATCAACGCCGCGTCGGCAAAAGTTCGCCGGGGTGGTGAATCCGCCCAGAAAATACGAAAAGCCCTCTCGCACAAGGCGAAAGGGCTCGGAGGGTGGAGGTGGTCGCTCAGCCGGGCATCAGCATATGCCACTGTTCGAGAGTGGTCGGGCGCATGACGTAGTTGTTCTCCCGCACCGACGACAGGGCCGCGCTGGGTTCTTCCGAGTACCAGTGGCCGGGGTAGACGACCGGGTCGCCGGACAGCTCGGCCAGGTGGCGCAGGCTGCGGAACATGGCGTCGGAATCGCCGCCGGGGAAGTCGGTGCGGCCGCAGCCGTCCACGAACAACGTGTCACCGGCGACGAGCCGGTCCTCGAACAGGAAGCACTGGCTGCCCGGCGTGTGGCCGGGGGTGTGCAGGAATTCGATCTCGACTCCACCGACGGCGAGGGTGTCGCCGTGGTCGTGTCCGGTCAGCTCGCTCGGCGCGATACCGGTGACATTGGCGACCCAGGACAATTCCTCGTGGTTCACGTGCACCGGAACCTGCACCCGCTCGAGCAGTTCCTTCACCCCGCGCAGGGTGAAACCCATCATCGTGCCGCCCACGTGGTCGGGATGATGATGCGTTGCCAGCACACCGGTCAGCCGCAGGCCGTCGGCCTCGGCGATATCGACCAGATCACCCGCCGCGTACGCGGGATCCACCACCACACATTCGCCGGACTCGCGATCACCGATCAAATACGAGAAATTCCGCATCTGCGTGGCAATCGGATCGCCGACGGCCCAGTCCCGGCCCGCCAGCAGTTGACGAAAATATAAACGATCGGATCCCATACGCACACCCTATTGTTCGCCGGCGAACTCCGCGCATCCGGACGCAATGTTGTGAATCGTCACGGCCGCGGGCCGCCGGATGGCTCGGTCTCTCGAGCCGGCGCTCAGCTCAGCAGCGCGCCGAGTTCGTCCGCGGCCTCCGGGCCGTACGCGCCGCGCAACCGTCGCAGCGCGTCGTCGCGGTCGAGCGACCACTCCTGGGTGCCCACGGTTTCCAGCACCAGCACCGCGGTCAGCGAACCCAGCTGGGCCGAGCGCTGCAGGCTGAGTCCGGCGGTGTGCCCGGTGAGGAAGCCGGCCCGGAACGCGTCGCCGACGCCGGTCGGGTCGACCTGCGAAAATTCCGGCACCACTTCGACATTCACCTCGACACCATCACCGTCGACGATCAGCGCGCCCTTGGCGCCGAGGGTGGTGACGCGAATGCCGACCCGGCGGCCGATCTCCTCGGGGGACAGGCCGGTCTTCTGCAGCAGCAGGCCCCACTCGTACTCGTTGGTGAAAAGGTATGTGGCGCCGTCGATCAGGGCGAGCGCCTGGTCGCCGTCGAGGCGGGCCAGCTGCTGTGAGGGGTCCGCGGCGAACGGGATACCGAGCTTGCGGCACTCCTCGGTGTGGCGCAGCATCGCGTCGGGATCGTTGGCGCCCACCAAAACCAGGTCCAGCGAACGGTTTTCGGCCACCTCGGCGATCGAGATGTCGCGGGCCTCGCTCATCGCGCCGGGATAGAACGACGCGATCTGGGCCATGCTCTCGTCGGTCGTGCAGACGAAGCGCGCGGTGTGCGCGGTCTCGGAGATCCGCACCGCCGAGCAGTCCACGCCGTGGCGCTCGAGCCAGTCGCGGTACTCACCGAAGTCGGGGCCGACCGCGCCGACCAGCAGCGGGTTCCCGTTCAGCAGACCCATCGCGTACGCGATGTTGCCGCCGACACCGCCTCGGCGAATCACCAGATCGTCGACCAGAAAACTCAACGACACGTGCTGCAACTGATCGGCAAGCAGGACGTCGGAGAATTTCCCCGGAAAACGCATCAAATGGTCGGTCGCGATGGAAGCGGACACAGCGATGGTCACGAAGCCCGGTCCTTGTCTGTCGAGGGCGGAATCAGCCTTACCGTACCGTGTGCACGACACGGCGCGGAACCTCCGCAGAGATTCCGCGCCGGGAGCAGATCGTCAGTTGAAGCTGTCGCCGCAGGCGCAGGAGCCGGTGGCGTTCGGGTTGTCGATCGTGAAGCCCTGCTTCTCGATCGTGTCGACGAAGTCGATGGACGCACCCTGAACATAGGGGGCGCTCATCCGGTCGACGGCCAGCTTGACCCCGCCGAACTCGGCGGTCAGGTCGCCGTCGAGGGTGCGATCGTCGAAGAACAGCTGGTACCGCAGACCCGCGCAACCGCCCGGCTGCACCGCGATGCGCAGCGCCAGATCGTCGCGGCCCTCCTGGTCCAGCAGCGCCTTCGCCTTGGACGCGGCGGCGTCGGTCAGGATCACACCGTGGGTGGTGGTCTCGTTCTGCACAGTCATGAAGTCTCCTCGCAGACCCTCGTTACCCGTGAACGTTGTTTCCGTGAACAGCGCACGGCTCGGTAGCTGTCAACGCCACGTCGCGGGTGGCTATTCCAATCTTGCCACTGCGCGCGCCGGCGTGGGCCCGTCGGCCCCGGAATTGCCGGATGGAGGGCGCTCGGACGTGCGAATCACCACACCCGCGGGGCGTGTCGCGGGGTACAGACCGGCCGGTCGGAGCCGGTTTGCCGGTATGGGCGGTATGACCGATCACACAGGCTCAGTGGAGACCGTATTTCCAGGCCGGTATGCCATCCAATAGCCTGGTCGGCGTGAAGTTCCTGCGCCGTGGCGATGCCAGCACCACCGACGACCACGTCGACGACACGTCGGCCGCGACCGACGACGACACGGCCACGGCAGCGCAGCGGCCCACACCGACCGCCGGCAAGGGGCGCCCGACGCCCAGGCGCCGCGATGTCGAGGGCAGGCGCCGCGGGCCGGTCGCGCCCGCGCCGCTGACCGCCAAGGAGGCCCGGGCCAGGCGCAAGGCCACCCGCGGCAACCGCGAGGAACGCAAGGTCGCCTCGGCCGAACGCCGGGCCGCCGCCGCCGATCGCCGCGCCCGGATGCTCGCCGGTGAGGACAAATATCTGCTGCCGCGCGACCGCGGCCCGGTTCGTGCCTACGTCCGGGATCTGGTCGACGCCCGCCGCAACCTGGTCGGATTGTTCATGCCGCTGGCGCTGGTGCTGATCCTGACCATGTTCCTCACCCCGCAGGTGCAGGCCTACGTCACCCTCGCGATGATCGTGATGATGCTGTTCATGGTCGCCGAGGGCTTCGTGATCGGCCGCCTGATCAACAAGCGGGTGCAGGAGCGCTACCCCGACGACACCACCTCGAGCTGGTCGCTGGGCTGGTACGCCTTCGTGCGCGCTTCCCAGATCCGCCGCATGCGCGCCCCGAAGCCGCGGGTGTCGCCCGGCGACGCGGTCTGAGTTTCGGGGATCCGGCGCCGGACCGCACGATCGTTCTCCGCACGGGCGGCCGTATGTCCGGTCGGCGGGGCGGTTGCTGTGTACTTCCGGTCGAGGGCCGCCGCGAGTGTGCTGAACAGCGGCGCCGGACGGATCGAACTCGGCCGTTGCGGGGGCCTCGGGCTCGGAGAAGCAGCGCCTCGGGTGTGCGGCGGTCGGGGTACGGGCCGATTGGTACCGTGCTGACGTGGTGAACGATGCTGCGGGCGGCCGAGGGCTGCGGACGCTGGTGCTCGGTGGGGCGCGCTCGGGGAAATCCGCCTATGCCGAGGAGGTAGCCGGCCGCAGCGGACCGGTGCGCTACGTCGCGACCGCGGTTCCCGATCCCGCCGACGCCGACTTCGCCGATCGTATTGCCGCCCATCGCGTTCGGCGCCCCGGCACCTGGCATGTGGTGGAGGGCGATCCGATCACCGTGCTCGGTGACTCGGCGCCGGTGACGCTGATCGACGACCTCGGCACCTGGTTGACCGCCCGCATCGACGCGCGCGCGGCCTGGGAATCGCCGCGCGGAACCGTCGGCCCCGATATCGACGCGCTGGTCGCGGCGGTGACCGGCTATGCGGACCGCCTGCTGATTGTGAGCCCGGAGGTGGGACTGGGTGTGGTTCCGGCGACCGCGTCGGGACGACTGTTCCAGGACGAGATCGGGACGCTGAATCAGCGGCTCGCGGCGGTGTGCGACGAGGTCGTGCTGGTCGTCGCCGGAGTGCCGGTCGTCCTGAAGGGGGCCGGTACTTCGACCGGAAGCGGGATCGCGGCGGCCTCCGCCGCGGTCGCGGCCGCCGGGCTGGGAGATGTTGCGGCGCAGCGAGTCCCGGCTTCCGACAGCGCTGATTCCGCGGGCCGGGAGCGTCCGGTCCACGGGTCCGGTTTCGCCGACTCCGCTGCGGCGGAAAAAGCGTTGTCCTCCGGTCACGATGCGGACGGCGGCGCTACGCCGGCCTCGGACGCCGGAGCTGCCGCTGCCGGCTCGGTGGTGGGTTCGACCCCGCGTGGCCTCGCCGAATTCGACGGCACCACACCGGCATTCGGTCCCGTCGCCGCGCCCGACGCACGGGTGCGGGCCGAGGCCGAGCAGCGGCAGTTGCAGTTGACCAAACCGGCGGGGGCGCTCGGGCGGTTGGAGACGCTGGGCAACTGGGTGGCGGCGTGCCAGGGGGAGTGCCCGCCGCATCAGTTCCGGCGTGCCCGGGTCGTGGTGTTCGCGGGCGACCACGGTGTGGCGCGACACGGCGTGTCGGCGTATCCGAGCGAGGTGACCGCGCAGATGGTCGCCAACTTCCTGGCCGGTGGGGCGGCGGTGAACGCGCTGGCGCGCCTCGCCGACGCAACCGTGCGGGTGGCGGACATCGCGGTGGACGCCGACACCGATCCGTCGGTCTCGGCACACAAGATTCGCCGCTCCAGCGGCGCCATCGACCGTGAGGACGCCCTCACCGAAGCCGAGCTGTACGCCGCGCTGGCGGCGGGCCGCGCGATCGCCGACGAGGAGATCGACAGCGGGGCCGACCTGCTGATCGCCGGCGATATGGGGATCGGAAACACCACGCCGGCAACGGTTCTCATCGCCACGCTCACCGACACCGAGCCGGTGGTGGCGATCGGCCGCGGCACCGGCGTCGACGATGCCGGATGGATGCGCAAGGCCTCCGCGATCCGCGACGCCATGTGGCGTGCGCGCCCGCACCGTCAGGACCCGTTCGCGCTGCTGCGGATCGCCGGTGGCGCCGATTTCGCCGCCACCGCCGGCTATCTCGCTCAGGCCGCCGCACGGCGCACGCCGGTGATTCTCGACGGTGTGGTGGTCACCGCCGCCGCGCTCATCGCCGAAATGCTCGCTCCCGGCGCGAAGCGCTGGTGGGTGGCGGGGCATCGGTCCACCGAGCCGGCGCACCCGCTGGCCCTCGCCAAGCTCGATCTGGAGCCGCTGGTCGAGCTGAACATGCGGCTCGGTGAAGGCTCCGGTGCGGTGAGCGCGCTGCCGCTGCTGCGTGCGGCCGTCGCCGCGCTCTCGGAGATGTCGACCTTCGGTGAGGCGGGGGTGAGCACCGCCGAATCCGATTCGGCCGCACCGGAAGTCGTGTCCTGAACGAGGGGCGCGGACCGGATCGCCCGGCCCGCACGGCCGGCCCTCCGAGCACGCGGCGGAAGGCCGGCCGGATCGGGTATCTCGTCGATCACCCGCGCGCCGGGTGTCGTCGGTCGGCGGCGCCGCACGCAGCATCGAGATGTGCGTGCTGTGGCATCTCCGGATCGGGGTTCCGGCCGTGATCGCGGCGGCTCGTCTCGCGCTCTCGTGGTTGACGGTGCTGCCGGTGCGCGGACCCGAGACGGTCGACCGCAGGGCGGCGGCGGGAGCGATCGCGGCCGCGCCGGTGGTCGGGGCGGTGCTGGGGGCCGGTGCCGCCGGGTTGCTGTGGGTACTGGTCCGGGCCGGAACGGGTTTCGCGCTGGCCGGGCTGATCACCGTCGGTGCGCTGGGACTGGCGACCCGCGGAATGCATCTGGACGGGCTGGCCGATACCGCGGACGGGCTGGGCAGTTACGGCCCGCCGGAGCGTGCCCGGGAGATCATGAAGAGCGGCGGTGCGGGGCCCTTCGGGGTGGCCGCGTTGATCTTCGCCATCGGGATTCAGGCGCTGTCGTTCGCCGCCCTCGCCGAGCACGGCCGCTGGTTCGCGGTCGGGCTCGCGGTGGCCGTCGGACGGGTTGCGGTCGTCCTCGCCTGCCGCGGATACGCTTCCGCTCCCGGCGCCGGATTCGGTGCGCTGGTGGCGCGCACGCAGTCGGCGGTGACACCGGCGGTCTGGACTCTCGCCGCGCTCGTCGCCGGCGTCTTCGCCGCGCCCGCGTCCTGGCTCGGGCCGGTCGCGGTCGCCGTGGCTCTGGCGGGTGCGGCTGTGCTGGTGTGGCATTGTGTGCGGCGTTTCGGCGGGCTCAACGGTGATGTGCTCGGCGCCGCCGTCGAGGTGACCGTCGCGGTCACCGCCGCGGTGCTGTCACTGTCCTGAGTTCGTCGCACCGCCCGATCGGCCGTACCGTTTCATCCACCCTGAAGGACTCCGACCAGCGAAAATGATTGTGCGTCAATAACGCAACGGCGTTGCCCCTGTTTGGGAATGAAACATCGGGGTATCCGTGAGCAATGACGGTGATAGAGCGGATCGCCGTTGTTGCCGCCCGTCGACGATGCCGAGCGCACGCGCGGCGATACCGGAGCCCTCCGAATTCACAGCCCCCGGTATCGAGCGCAGGACCACCGCGCGATAAGACGACCTCGCGATCGACGAACGGTACACCGAGGTCGAAGAGGGGAGCAGGTTTGTCGATTTCATCCGGTGAATCGAAGCGCAGGAACCCGGACAAAGGCTATGTCGCCCTGCTGGGTTGGAGTCTGAACGCGGTCGAAGCGGTGGACCGATTCGATCGGCGTTATGTGGTCGTAGCCCCGGAGTGGGCAGAGGAATATTGCACCGAGAACGAAATACCCTACCTCTGCTGGAATTTCGAGCGACTCAACGACCGGTCGATGGAAATCGCCGAGACCCTGAAGGAGATGGGCGTCGACGTCGCCATCCCGATCTTCGAGGAGACCGTGGAATGGGCGGGTGCGATCAACTCGGTGCTGCTGGACAATCCGCGGCTGCTCGGCCAGGCCATGCTGCTGCGCGACAAATCGCTGATGAAGCGGCGCGCGCAACTGGGCGGTATCCGGGTGGGCATCTTCGAGGAGGCACACGAGCGTGACGACGTCATCCGGTTCCTCAAGCGCGTCAACCAGACCCTGCTCAAACTCGACGGCGATCCGAACGATCCGATCCATGTCAAGGCCTTCGACAAGGCCGGCTGTCTCGGTCACCGGGTGATCCGCACCCCCGACGAGATCGACGCCATCCCCGACGACGAGTTCCCGGTCCTGATGGAATCCCATTTGGACGGGTGGGAATTCGCGGTCGAGGCGTGGATCCACGACGGCAAGATCCGATTCCTCAACATCTCCGAATACGTGCGGCTCGGCTACTCCGTCTTCGTCCCCGCGACCCCGGAACTGGAAAAGTACCGGCCGGAGATCACCCGGCAGGTCGAAAAGCTCATCAAGACCTTCGATATCGAATTCGGGTTCGTCCATCCGGAGTATTTCGTCACCAGCGACGGTGAGATGTACTTCGGCGAGGTCGCCTATCGCCCGCCCGGGTTCAAGGTGTTCGAATTGCTCGAGCGCGCATACGGATTCAACGCCTATCACGCGCTGGTACTCGCATTCGATCCGAAGACCACCGAGGAGGAGATCGTGGAGTTCTTCCCTCGCGAAGTGGTGGATGCGAAAGGACATGCCGGTTCGTTCGGCGTCTACCCGCGGCGGCGGGTGGTCAGCCGGTTGTCGATCCCGGAGGAGACGGAGGATCACGAGTATTTCGAAACCCACGAACTCACCGCCCCGCTGTCGGAAAAGGTCACCAAGCGAACCGCATTCGGCAATCACTGGGGTCTGCTGTACTTCTTCGGCGAAGACCCGTACGCTCTGCGGGACCTGCTGAAGCGACAGGAAGAACTCGACTTCTACGTATGAATCCTTCTCGGCAGGAATGGATCACGGGAGGATCCTGATTGACTCCACTCGGCAGCGACGACGACACTCTGGACAGACGTCTCGCCACGCTGGACGAAGCCACGCGAATTCTGGGCGCCACCAGCGATTTCGGTAAGCAGGTGAAGCTGTCCAGGGTGCTGGGTGCGCTGCGGCGGGTGCTACTGCTGCCCGGCGGCTGCGCGGCGGTGCGGGCCCGGGCGAGCGGTCTCGAGGCGGCCGGGCTGTTCCTGGGCACCGACTGGGCGAAACCGGAGATCCTCATCCCGGCGCTGAGTGTGGGCTCGTTGCGCAGCGCCAACGCCGACACGGTAGTGCTGGAGACGGTGAGCGATCTGCGCCTGCTGGCGGTGGCCAAGGGCGAGTTCACGCATCCGTCGGTGAGCGCGGAGCAGGCGCTGGGGCATCTGTCACAGGTGCTGGCGGTGAACCTGAGCCTGCTGTTCACCCCGCCCAGCGAGGCCGAACGCGAACAGCAGGGGCGGATGGCGCGGGTCTCGCGGGAGCTGCTGCATCACCTGGTGGAGGAGATCGGCTACGAGAAGGTGCTCGAGCATCTCGTCGACGAGATCTGGCGGATTCTGCGCCAGCGACCCATCCAGGTCGAGCAGGTGAAGCGGATGATCACGCAGATCGCCGTCGCCCGCAGCAATCCGGATATCGATCTCGGCGCCACCGGGCTGGGTGCGGACCGGCTGATCAGCAGCCTCTACGGCACCACCGACGCCTGCCGGGAGGATCCGGGTGTCGAGGTCTACCGCACGCGCCTGGACGGTATGGACGACAGCGCATTGCAGTACGAGGCAACGGGTTTCGCGCGCTCGATGCACGACACCGGGCTGGTGTCGCCGTATCATGCGGTCCTGCTGCGGTTCCTGCTGACCAAGGGGGAATATCTGCTCGGTGAGGCGCTGGGCTTGTCCAGCACCGGGCGCGACAGCCTGCTGTGCTACCACGAACTCGTGCGCAACCTGATCGAGGAGGCCGTGCACGTCGAGACCGCGCAGGGCATCTACGGGCTCGCGCTGCTGCTGGAGCGGGGGATTCTGTATCAGCCGCCGGTCGCGCCCGCGCTGTGGCGGCAACTCGCGCTGCAGGTATCGCCGCGCTCGCGGGAGCGGCTGCACGAGGTGTTCGGGCCGGTGCCGGACGCACGGGCGCGGTTGCTGTCCGGGATGCTGTCGATTCTGGGCCTGCCGCTCGGCGTGGGCCAGGGCGACAACCCGACCTGCCAGTCGGCGCGCGCCCTGTCTATGTGGGCTTACAACGATCCCGACTATCTGTTGCAGACCGTGGCGTGGGCGGCCCGCGACGACGAGATCGTCATGCATTTCGAGGGACAGCCGATCTCCTCGAAGGAGGCCGGTGCCGGGGTCGCGACCTCGCTGCCGATGGACCTGGACCCGGTATCGCTGCTGGTCGTCCCGCATCTCGATCGGATCTACGCCGAAATGGGGCGGCGCTGCGCCGGGCGCGAGGGCGATCCGCATCGGTGGATCAACCCCGAATTCCACGGCTGGTGGTCCGGGCGCGGATTCCGCATCAATGTCGACGTCGAGACCGGGCGGCTGATCGACGTCGACGAATTCCTGCGGCACTTCTACGCCAGCTACCACCCCTTCTACAACGGCAATCAGCCGCTGATCCACCCGCAGCCGGCCGGCATCGCGGTGACCGACAGCGCCGCCCGGTTCGTCGGCTGGCACGCGATCACCATCCTGCGGGTCAGCCTCGATCCGCAGGACACCATGCGGGTCTACTTCTACAACCCGAACAACGACAGCGGCCAGGACTGGGGCGACGGCGTGGTCGTCGGCACGGCCGGGCACGGGGAACGGTTCGGTGAGGGATCGCTGCCGTTCGAGCAATTCGCCTCGCGGCTCTACATCTTCCACTTCGACCCGCTCGAACGCGGCGAACCGGCCGCGGTGGCGCGTCCGGAGCTGGATCGGGTCGTCGGCTACATCCACCGCAGCTGGGGCGCGGACCGGTTGCCGGAGATCGTGAGCGATGCGCCGTCGTGACCCGGCGGATAGGTCGCGTGCACGGACGATTCACGGTGGCGAGCGGCTCTCGTGGCCGAGGGCGATGCGATCGCCGCGCGATCATCGCGCTGTGGGTCAGCTGTCGGAGCGGGGGCGGGTGAGGATGAAGGTGTCCACCGGTTTCAGCGTGTCGGTGACGGCGTAGTAGGTGGCCGTCATGGTGGTGTGGCCGCCGGGGGAGCCGGGGTTCACGTCGAAAGCGCAGAAACCGTAAGGGTGTTCGGGGTCTTTGAAGGCGGACCAGGGTGCTTGCTCCATCACGTAGATCGGCGCCTTCTTACCCGTGCCGGGGTCGACGGCGCCGACACCGGTGATCACCCGGCACTGCTGTCCGGGGAAGAACAGCCCGTTCGAGGGGACGGAGGTGCCACCGCCGCCGATCACGAGATGCACTGTGCCCTTGGAGGTGTCGATGATCTCGGGTGCGGTCGCGGTGGCGGGCGTGACAGCCTCCGGGACCGGTTTCGGGGTGAGGGTGTCGCTGCCGAGGACGCCGCGGACGGGATGTGAACGCTCGTAATGGTGTTCGTGACCGCACAGCACCAGATCGACCTGGTAGCGGTCGAACAGCGGCAGCCACTCCTGGCGGATCCCCAGATCGGCGCCGTTGGCCTTGTCGGCCGAGGAGATCGCGGTCTGGTGCATGAACACGACGATCCAGTCGATGGCGCGGTCGGCTCGAGCGGCGGCCAGTTCCTCGTCGAGCCAGCGCTTCTGGGCGCCGCCCGAGTAGCCGTGCACGTAGGAGTTGCCGCCGTCCTGCAGGCAGATGTCGTCGTTGGCCACCGCGATCACCCGGACCGCGCCGACCGTGAAGGCGTACCAGAGCCCGCGCGCGAGATTCTCGGCCCCGCTGTCGGGCACGGTGAAATACGTTTGGAACGCCTCGTAACCGATCGGACCGTTGCCGCGTTCGTTCTCGTGATTGCCGGGCGCCGGCATCCACGGTCGGTGGCGAGCGGAGCGAGAATTGTTGGCCCACCAGTCGTTCCAGGTGCGGATCCGGTCGGTGGCGAGATTGGCGTAGCACAGGTCGCCGTTGACGAGATTGAACAGCGGGGCGAGATGTTCGATCCCCGCGGTGACATCTCCGGCGACCGGGGAGCCGAGGTTGTCGTTGACGTAGCGGCCGTTGTCCAGTTTGCCGAGCGTCGGGGTGCCCTGATCGCCGAAACTGGTGAAGCGGAACGCGGCCCGGCCCGCCGGTGCGGTGCGGTGTGTGCCCAATTCCGGTGTGGCGCCGTCGTGTCCGGCCGCGTAGATGTAGTCGGTGTCCGGCGTGAGCCCGCTCAGTACCGCGTGATGGGCGTACACCTCCGTGCCCGAGGCGGCGTCCCGGTAGACCCGGGTCTGCGCCTGGGCGGTCGCGCCGAAACCCGTTGTCGCCGTGCCGAATCGCACCACCGGATTGCGCACCGAACCCGGACTCTGCCAGCTCACCACGGCCTCGCGCGCGGCGTCGGCGCCGAACTGCAGGTGCAACCCCGTGACCGGTGGTGCCGCCACCCGGGCCGGCTCGATCGCCAATTCCGGCGACAGCGGCCAGAATCGCCCGCCGCTGCCGGTCGACGATCCGTCGCCGTGCAATGCCGCCGTCGTCCCCGCGCCCACGGCCAGCCCGGCGATCGCCGCCGCCCCCGACGCGCCGAACAGCCACCGCCGGCTCACCCCACGCGATCGGTCGGGGCGAGCGCCGCCACCCTCGGGCCCTCCTACTCGAGCAGCGGCGTCCGGCCCGGCGGTGTCATCTCCGTGCGTACCGCCGCCCGGCGTCGAACCAGGACCCGCCCCCGCCCCGGCGCTACCCGCCTGCTCCGATACCGGCTCCGACGCATCCCGCTCGTCCATCCCTCCACCCAACCGTGCGCGGGTTCAGAAAACCCCACGCCACGGCGAACGCCGGGTGAATCACGAGCCGAACGCCATCGAGAACCGGTCCGCCGCCCTGCTCAGGCGCGAGCGGCGATGCGGGCTTGCACTTCCGGGCGTCGCAGCGGCGGAACCGACTTCGGCGGGGCTTTGCGCTCTGGCAGCGCCGCCAGCAGCCGGGTGGTCGCCGCCGCGATCTCGGCGACGGCCTCCTCGACCGCGGGGCGGGTGGTCTCGGAGATGCTGCTCAGACCACCCACCTTGCGGACGTACTGCAGCGCGGCCGCGTCGATTTCCTCGGGTGTCGCAGCGGGGTCCAAGCCGCGCAGCGCGGTGATGTTTCGGCACATGCCTACGAGGGTAGGCCGCGTGCCGGGTGCGATCGAGCCGTCTGATACCGGCTCAGGCGGCGCTGCCGCTCGAGAACGGCGAATAGCCGTAGCCGTAGCCATACCCGTAACCACCGGTCCACGGGCTGTACCACCCGGGATAGCCGCCGTAGCCTCCGCGCGGGCCGCCCCAGCCGGGCATTCCCCAGCCGCCGTGATGGCCCCAGCCGTGATGGCCCCAGCCGTGGACGAACTGGATATCGGTTCCGGGTGCCTGGACTTCCTGGGACTGGGCCGGGGGCGCCGCCGGTTCGGCGAGAGCGGGGCCGGCGGCCGCCACGATCGGGGCCGCCGCGATGGCGACCGCGATCACCGTGCGGGACATGCGGGTGCGGATCTTCGAGGGCAGTTCGTTTCGAACCATCGGAATTCCTTATGTACGTGTCTCGGTCATATCCGTCCACGGCTCGAGCCGAGCCGCTCAACTTGCTTGACGCCATTTAATGTACCGCTATTTAACGGCACGTTCAAGAGCGTCGAAAAGATGACGTGACGTCTATGCACGCGTACGAAAGGAATCGATGGGGCCAGCGCCGCACCGCCGGGCCGTGATCGGCTGCGGTGCGACGCCGCCTCGCGGTAGCGGCTAGAGCCGCACGGGGTAGGTGGGCTCCTGAATATCGGGCTTGATCCGGTTCTCGACGAAGATGCCGTGCCAGATCATGAACACCAGCAGGGTCCACAGGCGACGGCTGTGGTCGCCGTTGCCGGCGCGGTGTGCCTCGAGCATCGCCTTGATCGCGGACTTGTCCAGCAGATGGTCGGTGTGCGATTCCGCGATCTGGGTGGCGGCCCAGTCGTAGAGCTCCGGGCCGCGCAGCCAGTGCCGCAGCGGCACCGGGAAGCCCAGCTTCGGCCGGTGCAGCACATGCGGCGGGACGATCGTCTCGAGTGCGCGACGCAGCGCGTACTTGGTGGTCTCCTTGGTGATCTTCTGCTGATACGGGATCCGCTCGGCGACCGCGAACACCTCGGGGTCCAGGAACGGCACCCGCAGCTCCAGCGAGTTGGCCATGGTCATCTTGTCGGCCTTGACCAGGATGTCGCCGCGCAACCAGGTGAACAGGTCCAGATGCTGCATGCGCGCCACCGGATCCCAGCCGCGTGAGCGCGCGTAGATCGGGGCCGTCACATCCTGGTGCGTCCATTCCGGACGGAATTCGCGCAGCACCGACCGCAACTGGGCGTCGTTGAAGCTGCGCGCGTTGCCGTAATAGCGCTGCTCGAGCGGCAGCGAACCGCGATGCAGCAGGCTCTTGCCGCGCGTTCCGTCCGGAATCCGGTCCGAGAGCTTGCCGGCCAGTCGCCGCACACCCTTCGGCAGGTATTCGAAGGGCTTGAGCGACAACGGTTCCCGATAGATCGTGTAGCCGCCGAACAACTCGTCGGAACCCTCACCGGAGAGCACCACCTTGACGTGCTTGCGGGCCTCCTGCGCCACGAAATACAGCGGCACCAGCGCCGGATCGGCCACCGGATCGTCGAGGTACCAGACGATCTCGGGGATCGCGCCGGCGAACTCCTCGGGGCTCACGGTGCGGATGAAATGCTTCGCGCCGATCGCCTCCGCGGTCTCGGCCGCCACGTCGGCCTCCGAATACCCCTCCCGCTCGAACGCCGAGGTGAAGGTGAGCAGATTCGGGTTGTGCCGGATCGCCAGCGCCGCGATCGCGGTGGAGTCGATGCCACCGGACAGGAAGGCGCCGACGGTGACGTCCGCGCGCATGTGCTTGGCGACCGAATCCTCGAGCACCGCCGCGATCTCGCGGTAGCGAGCCTCCTCCGAGCCGGCCGCGAACGGGCGCACCCGGAAGTTTGGCTCGAAGTAGCGGGTCACTTCCGGCGCGGCCCCGGGACGCAGCGTGGCGTAGCAGCCCGATTCCAGCCGGCGGATGTTCGCGTGCAGCGACTCCGGCTCCGGCACGTACTGCAGCACCGTGTAGTGCTCGAGCGCGCGCGGATCCAGCGCGTCCGACAGATTCAGCGCGGGCAGCAGTTCCAGCAGGCTCTTCTTCTCGCTGGCGTAGGCGGTGCCGCCCGGGCCGGTGGCCAGGAACAGCGGCTTGATGCCGAACGGGTCGCGGGCCAGCACCAGCTCCTGGGTTTCGGTGTCCCAGATGGCGAAGGCGAACATGCCGCGCAGCTTGGAGAATGCCGCGGTGCCCCAGTGGTGATAGGCCGCGACGATCGCCTCACCGTCGCCCTCGGTGGCGAACCGCGCCCCGAATTCGTCGCTCAGCTGCGCGCGCAACTCCAGGTAGTTGTAGATCTCACCGTTGAACGCCAGCGCATAACGCTGCGGATTCTCCGGCGGACCCCAGCGCAGCGGCTGATGCGAATGCTCGATGTCGATGATCGAGAGGCGGTTGAAGCCCAGGATGATGTGTTCGTCGTGCCAGGTGCCGCGCTCGTCCGGGCCGCGATGGCGCCCGCACTGCAAGGCGTCGTACACCTGCTGTACGACGGAGTCGGTGGCCACATCGGCGGTCAGAAATCCCAGCAGTCCACACACTGCGTCGAGAACCTCGTTTCCGGATCGGGTACGCGGAGAACATTCGAAACCAGTCCCCGAGTATGCCGCACCGCGGCCCGGCTCGTCGCCTCGCTGGGCGGCGGTCGCCCTCGCCTGGGATTTCGCGCCCGCGCGCGCGGGCGGCGCAACCGATCGGCCGGGATCGCACCCGGTGGCCGGTGTGTCGAAAGCGACCCGGGCACAACGCGGGAGGCGGTTTGGTCTACGCTGCGTAGTACTCGGGAACTCTCGTGGTCGGCCGTGCGTTCGGCGCGGCTCGCGAAAGGCTCCCGAACGTGCTGAAAACGCGCTGCCCGGCATCCGGGTGGCGCCGTGTCGGATGGACGACCAGGAAGGCGTTGAGCGTGGCGCACAAGGCGAGCGAAGCGATAGGGGCACGACCCGCCCGGGTACGGCGGGGCCGCATCCTTCGGCGGGCCGGGCTGGCGGTGTCCATGGGGATCACCGTGATGCTCGTCTCGGGCTGCTCGATCGACAATCCCGTGCTTCGGTTCGGCTGGCCCACGGGTGTGACCCCGCAGGCGACCCGGATGCGGGAACTGTGGACGTGGTCGGTCGTCGCCGCCCTGGCGATGGGTGTGCTGGTCTGGGGTCTGACCTTCTGGACCGTGACCTTCCACCGCAAGAAGAAGACCTCCCCGGAGTTCCCGCGGCAGACCGGGTACAACGTGCCGCTGGAGCTGACCTACACGGCGATTCCGTTCGTGATCATCGCGGTGCTGTTCTACTTCACCGTGGTCGTGCAGAACTACGTGCACGAGAAGACCTCGAACCCGGATGTGGTCGTCGACGTGACCGCGTTCCAGTGGAACTGGAAGTTCGGTTACCAGAAGGTCGTCGGCCAGAACGGCCAGGTCTACGAGGGTGTCGACCAGACCCGTCAGGCGCTGAACGAGCAGATCCAGGCCGAGTACAAGGAGCGCACCGCCGACGGCCACCCGCAGCCGGGTCCGGTGCACGGCCTGCCCGCCAACGACATCTCGTACCTGCACTACGACAAGGTCGAGACCATCGGCTCGTCCAACGAGATCCCGGTGCTGGTGCTGCCGACCAACAAGGTCGTGGAATTCCAGCTGGCCTCCGCCGACGTCATCCACTCCTTCTGGGTGCCGGAGTTCCTGTTCAAGCGCGACGTGATGCCGAACCCGAAGGAAAACCACTCCGACAACACCTTCCAGATCACCAAGATCGAGCACGAGGGTGCTTTCGTCGGCCGCTGCGCGGAGATGTGCGGTACTTTCCACTCGATGATGAACTTCGAAGTGCGTGCCGTGACGCCGGACAAGTTCGACAAGTACATCGCCGCCCGCGAAGCGGGTAAGACCAATGCCGAGGCCCTGTCGAGCATCGGCGAGTCGCCGGTCGCGACCACCACGCACCCGTTCGACACCCGTCGCACCGCGCGTGAAGCCAGCCAGGCCGAGAGCAAGTAAGAAGGGTACTGAACAGACATGAAGGTCGAAGCACGCATCTTCGAGCTGCTCACGGTGTTCTTCATCATCGTGGCCGTCGTCTACGGATTCTTCACCGGCCAGTCCCGCACCGGCGTCGAGTGGGCGGGTACCACCGCCATCGTGCTGACCGCCGGACTGACGCTGATCGTCGGCACCTACTTCCGCTTCGTGGCGCGCCGGTTGGATCTGCGCCCCGAGGACTACGAAGAGGCCGAAATCGTCGACGGTGCCGGCGACCTGGGCTTCTTCTCGCCCGGCAGCTTCTGGCCCATCCTGCTGGCCGGTTCCGCCTCGGTTACCGCGCTCGGCTTCGCGTTCTTCCAGTACTGGCTGATCGGCCTGGGCGTGCTCTGCATCCTGGCCTCGGTCGCCGGTCTGGTGTTCGAGTACCACGTGGGACCCGAGAAGCACTGAGCATCCGACGCTCGAGCGCCCCGGCTTCGGCCGGGGCGCTTCGTCGTTGATGGGGCTTTTTCGAGATATCGCCGAAAAGGGATATCTCCGGAAAAGCCGAACGCCCCGACATGTCTGCCGGGGCGTTCGGTCTTCGCCGTGGGGTCAGTCGGGGGTGTGGTAGCGGCGGGCGCGTTCGGAGCGGCAGATGTCGTCGATGCCGGAGGTGATGTCGCGCAACAGTTCCGGGGCGCCGGAGCGGCCCGAGTAGGTGCCGGTGGGGCGCAGGCGGCAGGTGAAGGTGATGAAGCCGTGGTCCTCGCCGGCGGACTCGTGCAGATACGGGGACCGCACGCCGTAGGTCATGGCGGAGATGACCGTGATGGCGCCGCTGCGCTCGCGATGCTCGGCGAACAGGTCGTGCAGGCGGTGGAAGACGGTGCTGTAGCTGCTCAGGGGCGCGAAGACCGCCACCCGGTAGGCCGGGCCGCGCTCGGAGGAGCTGATCACGGTGTCGGCGAGATATTCGGCGTCGCGCAGCGTGAGGACCTTGGGGGCGAACATCAGCGCACCGGCGGCGGCGTTGCGCACCGGCATACCGGCGCGGCCACCCGCGGCCGAGGCGATGGCGCCCAACGACTTTCGCGCCCGCGCACCCAGTTCGCGGCGGGCCCGCAGCGACGGGGTGGCGGTGGTGGGGTGCAGACTCGACCACTGGCCGAAGCGGACCGTGCCCAGCTGGATGTTCCCGGTGCCGACCGGACGCGAGACGCGCAGCGGCGCGGTGTCGACCCAGCGGCCGACCTGCAGCAGGGCATCGCCGGGGCGGGTGATCTCGGCGTGCGAGTGTTCGACGAAGGTGTCGAAGTCGAGGAAGCGGTGCGCGTCGGAGGTGAGCCAGGTGTGGTCCTTGTCGACCTCGATGGCTTGCAGCGTCAGCGCCGTGATGATGCCGGTGCGCCCGGCTCCGCCGAGGATGCGGTGGAATCGCTCGGCATGATGGGTGCGCCCGCAGGTGCCGAACCTGCCCTCGGGGTCCACGTATTCGAGGGCGACCACGTTGTCGCTGAACATGCCGTAGCGGTGCGAGGCCGCGCTGAGCCCGCCGACGGCGGCGAAACCGCCGGCGGTTATCTCGCGGTGGTCGCCGACGATCGGCAGGCCGAGGCCGTGTGCTGCCAGGGTGCGATCGATATCGGACAGCCGTGCGCCGGCCTGCACGCGCACCAGCCGCGCATCGGCGTCCACCGCCTGCACCCGGTTCATCCGGCGCAGCGACATCACGATGCGACGGTCGGGCGGGGCCGGTTCGTCGTCGAGCTGCTCGCTGCTGTGGTCGCCGCCGCGCACGGTCAGCGGTTGCGGTCGTGAATCCCGCACTGTGCGAACGACATCCGCGGTGTCGCGGGGCAGATATTCCTCCGGCAGAGCAGCGAGCGTGGTACTCATGGCCTCAAAGCTAACCACAGTAGCGGCGCTACGTCTGCACCGAAGTTCGCAGTGCAGGTGCGGGGGTTTTCGCTACCGGCGCGAAGGCGAACAATGCGGCTGCGACGGCCGCCCACAGGATCCACCCGGGGAGCCCGGAGCCGCCCACTAGCGTGTGCGCGTGCTCGCTCGAGTCGGCCGACCGCAGGGCGCCGAAGATCAACGCTCCGCTGTTCCACGACGCGTGCGCGACCGCGGCGGGCCACACGCTGGCCGACCGCAGCCGCAGCCAGCCGAGGACGGCGCCGAAACAGACGGCGAACGGGATGTAGGCCGATGCCGACCAGGCGCCGATATCGGTGAAGCCGTAACCGAGCAGTGTGAGCGGAGCGTGCCAGAGGGCCCAGACGACCCCGGTCGCGACCAGCGCCACCGGGGTGCCGTAGCGGGAGATCAATTGTGGCAACAGCCAACCGCGCCAGCCGATCTCCTCGCCGAGCGCGTTCGGCAGCGTCGCGATGACGGACGTCGTCAGTGTCTCGAACAGTATTGCGACCACCGTCGAGGTGTCGAACTTGCCCAGATCGAAATGGAACCAGCCGGGCGCCGCGCTGATCTCGTAGGCGATCCACGCGACCATTTGCGTGCCGAGCCAGGCGGCGACGATCAACCGAGCAGTGCGGGCAGGTGCCGGACCGAGGCCGAGGCCGACGTCGGCGGCGAAGCCGGGGGCCGCCGGGACGCCCGGTGCGGCGGGGCGCGCGAGCACAGGCTGCCGCATCCTCGACCGTGCGACGAGAACGGCCACTGTCGGGGCGAACATCATGAGGGCCGCGCCATCGTTCAGCCACGGGACCGATTCCAGCCCCTTCCCGTCGATCCAGGGAACCGACGCGAGCACCCACGCGAGTGCGTACGCCACCACGATGTATGTGGCGATATCCGAACGCCGAGCAATCATATGTCCGTCCTTGCGACTGAATCCGATGCCGATCGGGATCGGCCGCCACTGGTCTCGGCATTCGGCGCCCCCGGATACTTCGACGCGGGGGACGTGGAATCGGTTCCCGCGCAGTGTGGTTCGGACGGCGTGTCCGCCGATGTGCGGGCGCGCCGGACGAGGTGAGGCCGGACGTACCCTGAACTTTTCGTGCAAACCGCCACAGAAAATGCGGAAAACCGCCGAATTCGGCGAGGTTCGCACGATTGATTCACCATCATTGGATCTGCAGACGCTTACCGTCGGCGTGCGGCGGCGGTCCGATGGTGGCGCAGGGGTGTGGTGATTCGGATGTGACATCGGCTGTCGGGTGCTTGCCCGGACTCCGGATGCGGGGTTGGGTAGGGGCATGAGCACAGTGCTGGTGACCGGTGGAACGGGCGCGCTCGGGCGGCACATCGTGGATCGGCTGCGGGAACGCGGGCACGACGTGCGGGTGCTGTCGCGGCGCCCGGGTGCGGGGACGCATGTGGGGGATCTGACGACCGGTGCCGGGGTGCGCGACGCTGCCGAGGGCGCGGAGTCGATCGTGCACGCGGCTTCGGATTTCCGGCGGTTCGGTAAACCCGATATCGAGCAGACCCGGAACCTGCTCGCGGCCGCCGGGGGAGCGCGGCATCTGCTCTATGTGTCGATCGTCGGCATCGACCGCATCCCTTTCGGCTACTACCGCAATAAACTCGCCTGCGAACAACTGATCGCCGACAGCGGTGTGCCGCACACGATTCAGCGCGCCACCCAATTCCACGACCTCATCGCCGCGGTCCTGTCCGCGGTGCAGAAGCTTCCGATCGCGCCGCTGCCCTTGGATTTCCGCTTTCAACCGGTCGCCACCGAAGATGTGGCCACCCGCCTCACCGACTTGGTAGAAGGCGAACCACGCACCCGCGCGGACGATTTCGGCGGCCCACAGGTGCTCACCCTGAAGGAACTGGCGAAGATCTGGCAGCAACACCACGGCCGCCCGCGCCGCACGGTGCCGCTGCCGCTACCCGGCACGATCGCCCGCGCCTTCCGCGCCGGTGACAACACCTGCCCCGACCACGCCGACGGCACGCGCACGTGGGCGGAGTATGTGGCCTCCGATCCGGGGCGGAGCTACCACCTGCGCGGGTAGGGCGGTCGGGTGCCACGACGCCGGCCGGGTCGGGATCAGGCCAGTCGATCCGCCGGTGTCGCTCCTTCGTCGAACATCGCCGCTGGTTCGTCGGAGTAGAACAATTCGAGATCGCGTCCCCACAGCAGACCGAGATCGCGTTCGACGGCCCAGTCCACCACCGTCCAGAGCGATTCCCGTTGCGACTGCCGGTCCGCATCCGGGTCGTGACGCGGTAGCAGCGTCGCGAGTTCGTGCGTCTGCGGCGCGTTCAACCAGCCGCCGACACCTTCCCCGAAGCCGCCACCGCCGTGCACCCAGTAGCCCGAGTGCGTGTCCAGCCGCACGAGAAGCTCTTGTACCCGGAACACTTCGCTGTCCGGTTCCGGACGTGAGTCGTGCCACAGAAGTAGCGACGGGAAGATCGACCACGGGGATGGCACCCTCAACCCCAGATGTCCCCAGGCCCGCACGGCCTCGCCGGTGACGACCCACTCCACCAGTTCAACCAGTTCCCAATACCCCCAGCCCGGCTCGCCCGGGCGGCGGCCCGGCTCGGTGAGTGTGCCGCCGACGACCCGAAAGTCGCGCCCCAGGTCGCAGGTGGCGAACGACTCGTCGAGGTGGGCCACTACCGCGGCCAATCCTTCGAACCGGCACGGCTCGGGTTCGCCGAGGGGGTCGCCGTCGTCGATCATTCCGCGGCCGTGCGCGTACATGCGCTGCAATGCCCCGGTGACAACGGGATGTTCGTGCCCTGCGCGCAGCGCGGGAATCACGACATCGCGAAATCTCTGCTCGTCGAAGGCGCAGACGCCGCCCCATACACCCACTGCCACTCCCGCCGCTGTTCGATCGTGGACGCCATCATCGGTCGACCGCGGGGCCTGTGACAACCGAAAATCGCGCGGCGGTAGCCGATTTCAGCACTGGCCGCCGCCGACCTCGCCGGTGGTGAGCTCGATGGTGGCGCCGGTGGGGACCGAGACGCCCGCGTCGGGATTCTGAGTGGTGATCACGCATTGGCCGCCGCCCGGGCCGCGGCTGGTGCCGCCGGTGATGTGTGCGCGCAGGCCCGCGGCGGTGAGGAGCTGGTCGGCGAGGGCCGGGCGGTCGCCGCGGACATCCGGGACGCTGACCGTGCCGGCCGCGGGGGATGTGGTCGTGCCGGTGGGCTGTGCCGGGTTGGCGGCATTCGGTGTACCGGACGTGGCGGTGGCGGCTGCCGTGCTCGCACCGGTGGTAGACGTTGCGGGCGTGGCGGTCTCGGAATCGCAGCCGGACAAAACTGCGGTCAGTGCGAGTGCGGCGATCGAAATCCGCAGGGACAGAACGGTACGACGGTTGTGGTTGGAACGGCGTGGGAAGGTTGTGGTCGGCACATCCCGACCGTAGTTGCTCCCGCGTCGATGTGCGCGGGCCGTCGGTGAGGAGACGATTGCTGTTGCCTTCGCTCGGTTGGGGGGCGCATCTGTGTGGGGGCAGGGCATGCCGATCGGTCAGGTGCCGGTGGTGGTTCGGGTGATCTTTTCCGCGGTGGCGGTGATCGCTGCGCCGAGGGCGGTGAGGTGCTGGGCGGAGAGGCGGGTGTCGGGGCAGGCGACGACGGCGGCGATGACGCGGTCGCCGGCGAAGATGGGGGCGGCGACCGTGACTACGGCGTTTTCGGCGCCGAGTTCGTCGGGGAGGTAGTCGATGGTGATCAGGTCCGTGATCATGCTGCCCAGGCGGTTTCGGAGTGGATCGGTGACCGGGGAATTGCGCAGGGCGGCAAGGGCTTCGAGGACCGGAGCGGATTCGTCGGCGAGGCGCTCGACGGAGTAACCGCGGTCGCGCACGGCGTCGAGGACCGCGAGCAGGCGTTCGCGATGGGCGGGGTCGGCGTGGGCGATCCAGGCGGTGCGTTCGGAAGCCGGTGCCCAGGCGATGAATTCACGGGCCACCGGCGGTGCCAGGGGCAGGCGGCGGCCCTGCCGGATCCACGGGACCGACGGGGTGCCGGCGACCTCGGTGACGATGATCGAACCGTCGTCGCGCTCGGCCAGGAAAACCGGAAAGCCCTGTTCGGCAACGAATTCCCGCAGCATGTCGGCAGCCAGGCGGCGCAGCGGGAAGGCCGCCTCCGCGCGGCGTGCGACGGCGAGCAGCCCCATCCCGAGCCCGTAGTTGCCGTCGAGATCGCGCACCGTCCAGCCGTCGGTCGTGAGCTGGGTCAGCACCGCATGTGCCGTCGCCCTCGACAGTCCGGTCTCGCGCACGATCCGCGCCAGCGACAAGTGCTCGGCGGGCCGGCGCGACAGCAGGTCGATCACCCGCACCACGCGATGCGTGGGTGGTGATCCCGCGGAGGCGGTAGGAGTGACCTCGGTGCTCTCGGACATCGCGCCCTTTCTGGTCGATAGCGGTGACGAGTCGCAACGGTCCGCACCGCCGCTCACCGTACCGGTGCGAGGCGGGCCGGCTTCCCGGTCCGGAGCGCTGAATGGTCGGGGGGCCCGGTTCAGCGCGATGGAGGCCGGGGCTTCGAGGCGCTGGTCGGCTCTCGAGCCGTCGGATCTGCGTGCGCCGGATCGGAGTCGCGGCTCAGGACGATGCAGCGACTTCGCACCCGGTATGGCGGCTCCGAACATGCGCCGTCGTCGACAGCCCCTTGACCGACGCGCAGCTGTCCGCTTATCGTCGGTGTCACAATATCGAACAATAGCGTCGAATATTCGACAACGCAACTCCGAAGTGGTCGAGATTTCGGATCCGGGGAAGCGATGCGAGCGATGCGGACAAGGCGAATGTGATGCGGACGGGATACGAGCTGTCGCATCTGTCGGCCCTGGAGGCCGAATCGGTGCACATCTTCCGGGAGGTGGCGGCCACCTTCGAACGACCGGTGCTGCTGTTCTCCGGCGGTAAGGATTCGGCGGTGATGCTGGAGCTGGCCCGCAAGGCGTTCTGGCCGGCGGCGCTGCCGTTCGCGCTGCTGCACGTCGACACGGGGCACAACTTCGACGAGGTGATCGAATTCCGCGATCGCACGGCGGCCAGGCTCGGCGCGCGGCTGCTGGTGGCGCGGGTGCAGGACGATATCGACGCCGGGCGGGTCACCGAACGCCCGGGGGAGAGCCGGAATCGGTTGCAGACCACCACATTGCTGCGCGCGATCGGCGAACATCGCTTCGACGCCGTGTTCGGCGGGGCGCGCCGCGACGAGGAGAAGGCGCGCGCCAAGGAGCGGGTGTTCAGTTTCCGCGACGAATTCGGCGCCTGGGAGCCGCGGGCGCAGCGCCCGGAGGTGTGGAACCTCTACAACGGCAAACACCGTGCGGGCCAGCACATCCGGGTGTTCCCGCTGTCGAACTGGACCGAACTCGACATCTGGGAGTACATCGACCGCGAGGCGGTGGAACTGCCGCCGCTGTACTACGCGCACCGCCGCCCGGTCTTCCGCCGCGACGGAATGCTGCTGGCCGCCAATCCTTTCCTGACCCCCGGCCCGGACGAACCGGTGTTCGAGACGACGGTGCGGTTCCGCACCGTCGGTGACGCCACCTGCACCGGATGTATCGAGAGCGAGGCCGACAATCCGGCGGCCGTGATCGCCGAAACCGCGATCACCCGGCTCACCGAACGCGGCGCCACCCGCGCCGACGACCGCATCTCCGAATCCGGGATGGAAGACCGCAAGCGGGAGGGCTACTTCTGATGAGCCGCAATCTGTTACGTCTCGCGACAGCCGGCAGCGTCGACGACGGCAAGTCCACCCTCATCGGCCGCCTGCTCTACGACTCCAAGAGCCTGTTCTCCGATCAGCTGGCCGCGATCGAACGGGCCAGTGCCCAACGCGGCGACGCCGCAACGGATCTGGCGCTGGTGACCGACGGCCTGCGCGCCGAACGGGAACAGGGCATCACCATCGACGTGGCCTACCGCTACTTCACCACGCCGCGCCGCAAGTTCATCATCGCCGACACCCCGGGCCACGTGCAGTACACGCGCAATATGGTGACCGGCGCCTCCACGGCGGATCTGGCGCTGATCCTGGTCGACGCGCGCAAGGGCGTGGTCGAGCAGACCCGCCGGCACGCGTTCCTGGCCTCGCTGCTCGGGGTGCCGCACCTGGTGGTGTGTGTGAACAAGATGGATCTGGTGGACTGGTCGGCTGCGCGATTCGACGAGATCCGCGAGGAATTCGCCGATTTCGCGGCGAAGCTGACCGTCGGCGATCTGAGTTTCGTGCCGGTGTCGGCGCTGCACGGCGACAATGTGGTCACCGACTCCGAGCACACCCCGTGGTATGCGGGCCCGCCGCTGCTGAGCCACCTCGAACAGGTGCACATCGCCTCGGACCGCAATCTGATCGACGCGCGGCTGCCGGTGCAGTACGTGATCCGCCCGCACGCCGATGCCGGCACCAGCGGGGCCGGCCATCGCACCTATGCCGGGACCATCGCCGGCGGCATCTTCAAACCCGGCGACGAGGTGGTCGTGCTGCCGTCCGGGCGGTCGTCGCGGGTCGCGCGGATCTGGGGACCGGGCGGGGTGAAGGTCGACGAGGGGTTCACCGGGATGGCGGTCTCGGTGGAACTAGACGACGAAGTCGATGTCGGGCGCGGAGATATGCTGGCCCGTCCGGGAAATCGGCCGCATATCGCCGATGAGGTCGACGCCATGGTGTGCTGGTTCTCCGAGACCACCGAACTGCGGCCCGGTGCGCGCTACGCGATCCGCACCGCCGCCCAGACCACCCGCGTCCAGGTCCACGACCTCGACTACCGGCTCGACGTCAACACCCTGCACCGTGTCACGGACGCGAATGCCCTGGCGCTCAACGACATCGGCCGCCTCACCCTGCGCGGTCAGCGCCCGCTGATGGTCGACAGCTACCGCGACAACCGCCGCACCGGCAGTTTCATCCTCATCGACGAGGACACCGATCAGACCGTGGCCGCCGGGATGATCCTGGCCCGCGACACCGGGCCGGAGTCGGTGCCGGACGCCTCGGCGGCGCCGAAGGTGGTGCGCGGGGATGTCGTCTGGCACAGCTCCTCGGTGGGGCGCGGCCAGCGCCCGCACGCCGGTGCGACGGTGTGGCTGACCGGTCTGTCCGGCTCCGGAAAGTCCACGATCGCCGTGGAATTGGAGCGCCAGCTGGTGGCCGCCGGCCGCCCGGCCTATCGGCTCGACGGCGACAATCTGCGGCACGGGCTCAACGCCGACCTCGGTTTCACCGACGAGGACCGGCGCGAGAACATCCGCCGGGTGGCTCAGGTCGCCTCGTTGTTCGCCGACGCCGGCCTGATCGCCATCGTCTCGGTGATCAGCCCGTTCGCCGACCAGCGCGAGCAGGCGCGCGGCGTGCACGCCGCGAGCGGCCTGGACTTCCACGAAATCTTCGTCGACACCCCGCTGGAGGTGTGTGAGCGCCGGGATCCGAAGGGATTGTACGCCAAGGCCCGCGCGGGCCGGCTGCCGGAGTTCACCGGCATCGACTCGCCCTACGAACGCCCCGAACACGCCGAGCTCGTGATCACTCCCGATCACGGCTCACCCGCCGAAATCGCCGCGCTGATCCGCCGCGAACTGAGACTGTGAACCGCAGTTCCGCCCGCACAACACGCTAGGACGACATGAGTACATCGACAGGATCGTCACCGGGAACCGATACCGCCGCCGGAAACGGACTTCCGGGCGGCGGGTCGCTCACCGAACCGTTCACCTCGGCGATCGCCGAGGCCGAGAAGCTGATCGCGGCAGCGGATTTCATCAACGACGAGAAGGATCTCGCCGAGGGATACGACTACCTCGCGGGCAGTATCGCCGCGTGCCTGCAGCTGTCGGGCACGCACGGCACCAGCCACCCGTACTTCGTGAGCTCCACCGGCCCGCACGCGAAAATGGGCCTGGACAACCCGGATACGCTCTACTACCACGCGAATGTCGAGCCGGGTGCGGAATATCTGCTCACCGGTGTCCGCGGCAGTACCGTCGACCTCAGCTTCCAGGTGCTGCGCGGCGACTACACCGCCACCGACGTGCCCAACGGCGACGACGCCTTCGACGACCGGCGCCTGCAGATCGCCGCCGACGGCAGCTACCAGCTCCGCTTCGGACCGCCGAAAGCCGATGCCGGGCCGAACTATTTCGTCCTCGGAGAGGGGGCCTCGATGCTCGCGGTGCGCGAGGTCTACGGCGACTGGAACGCGGAGACGAAGGGCAGCATCCGCATCGAGCGCCTCGACACCGTCGGTACCGCGGCCCCCGAGCCCGGTGTCGACCAGCTGCGCAAGCGGTATCGGGCCGCGGCGCGGGCGCTGGTGCAGCGCATCCACACCTGGTTCAACTTTCCCAAGTGGTTCTACCTCGACCTGCCGGTGAACACCCTCACCGAACCGCGGCTCACCCCGGGCGGACTCAGCACGCAGTACTCCTCGGTCGGCCACTTCGATCTCGACGACGACCAGGCGCTGGTGATCACGGTGCCGAAATCCGATGCGCCCTATCAGGGATTTCAGCTCGGTAGCCGCTGGTACATCTCTCTCGACTACGTCAACCACCAGACCAGCCTCAACAGCGCTCAGGCCCAGGTCGATCCGGACGGGATGATCCGCATGGTGGTCTCGGCCCGCAACCCGGGCATCACCAATTGGATCGAGACCACCGGACGCCGCCGCGGCATCCTGCAGTTCCGATGGCAGCGCGTCGCCCGGGAGATGACCCCCGCGGACGGGCCGCGATTCGCCCTGGTGCCGTTCGACGAGGTGGCGGCGCAGCTGCCGCACTACGAATTCAACCGCATCGACGAGCAGGGCTGGCGCGCCCGCATCGCCGACCGCCAGCGCGGTTTCGCCGATCGGATGCTCGGATGAGCGCCGGAACGGGCCTGCTGGCAGACAAGGTGGTCGTGATCAGCGGAGTGGGTCCCGGACTGGGCCGCTCGCTGTGCGTGCAGGCGGCCGCGGCCGGCGCGAAGGTGGTGCTGGCCGCGCGCACCGAATCGCGGCTGCGGGAGGTGGCCGACGAGATCGACGCCGCCGGCGGGACGAGCCTGATCGTGCCGACCGACATCACCGACGACGCCGCGGTGGCGAATCTGGTCGAGCGCACGGTCGAGACCTTCGGCCGGGTCGACGCTCTGGTCAACAACGCCTTCGCGATGCCGTCGATGAAGTCGCTGGCGCGCACCGACTTCCGGCAGATCAGCGACAGCCTCGAGCTGACGGTGCTGGGCACGCTGCGGGCGACCCAGGCCTTCACCGACGAACTGGCCAAGACCCGGGGCGCGGTGGTGATGATCAATTCGTCGGTGCTGCGGCACTCCGAACCGCGCTACGGCAGCTACAAGGTCGCCAAGTCGGCGCTGCTGGCCATGTCGCAGACGCTGGCAACCGAATTGGGCGCCAAGGGAATTCGGGTCAACAGCGTGGCGCCGGGCTACATCTGGGCCGATCAGCTGAAGTGGTATTTCGGTGAGGTCGCGAAGAAGTACGGCATCACGGTCGACCAGGTGTACGAGCAGACCGCCTCCCGGTCGGATCTCAAGCGCCTGCCCGAACCGGACGAGATCGCCAGGGCCGTGGTGTTTCTCGCTTCCGAGTGGGCCAGTGCCATCACCGGCCAGACCCTGGACGTCAACTGCGGCGAATACCACGTGTGAGGAACGGAATTTCATGACCACCGCTCGTACCAACGTCGGCACCGTCGAGGATCTGCACGCATCCGCCACCAAGGCGTGCGGGCTCACCGATTTCGGCCCCGACGACTACACCGAGGCGCTCGGTGTGCTGCTCGACTCGTATCGGCGCGACGCCGACCTCACCGAACTCGGTTCCAAGATGAACCGCTATTTCCTGCGCGGCGCACTGGTCGCGCGCGCGCTGAGCGAGGCGTCCTGGAAGGCCAATCCCGGCTACGCCGAGACCGCGATCGAGCGGCCGATCTTCGTCACCGGCCTGCCCCGCACCGGCACCACCGCGCTGCATCGGCTGCTGGCCGCCGACCCGCAGCATCAGGCGCTCGAGATGTGGCTGACCGAACTGCCGCAGCCGCGTCCGCCGCGCGAGACCTGGGCCGACAATCCGGTGTTCCAGCAGATCGACGCCGGTTTCGCGCAGCATCACATCGACAATCCGGAATTCATGGGCCTGCACTACATGAGTGCCGCCGAGGTCGAGGAATGCTGGCAGCTGCTGCGCCAGACGGTGAAATCCATCGCCTACGAATCACTGGCCTATCTGCCGACCTATTCGCAGTGGTTGCAGAAGCAGGACTGGACCAACGCCTATCAGCGGCACAAGCAGAATCTGCAGCTGATCGGCCTGGGTGACACGAGGGGCTGGGTGCTGAAGAACCCGAGCCACCTGTTCGCGCTGGACGCGCTGATGGAGGTCTACCCCGACGCGCTGATCATCCAGACCCACCGCGACCCGGTGACCATCGTCGGTTCGTCGTGCAGCCTGTCCGAACAGGCCACCAAGGGCTGGTCGAACACCTTCGTCGGGGAGACGATCGGCCGCACTCAGCTCGAACTCTGGTCGCGGGGCCTGCGCGAATTCAATTCCGCGCGTGCGCGATACAACCCCGATCAGTTCCTCGACATCCAGTTCGAGGATCTGCGGGCGGATCCGTTCGGCACCGTCGAGAAGATCTATTCGACGTTCGGGCTGGATTACACCGAGGCGGCCCGGAACGCGATGCGGGCGCTCGACGAGGAGAGCAAATCGGGCGACCGCAAGCCCGCGCACAAGTATTCGCTGGCCGACTACGGGCTGACCGAAGACGAGGTGAGATCGGTCTTCGCCGACCTCTGAGATCGCCGTACCCGCCGCGGGCCGGCTCGGAATCACCGAGCCGGCCCCCGGCGTTTCCGCCGGGTGGGGGTCAGACCTCGGCGGATTTCTCGCGGCGGCGGGCGCGGCGCTGCTGGATGGCGGCGAAGCGGATCTCCAGGCCCGTGACGAACGATTCCAGCGCCAATTCGAAACTCTCCGAGTCGATTTCGTCGGCCTTGGCGCGCAGCAGGTGCGCCTGTTCCAGATGCGGGTAACGGTCGCGATAGACCTGGACGTCGTCGACGAAGCCGCGGGAGAACGAGCCGATGGTCGAACCCATCACCACGTAGCGGGTGGCCGCGCCGATCATGGTGGCCTGGCGGGGTGGCCAGCCGGCGCCGACCAGGCCGCCGTGCACGGCGTCGGCCGCGCGCAGATTCTCCTCGCGCTTACCGGGGCCCGAGGCCAGGTAGGGGACGAAGTTGGGGTGGCGGACCAGGGCGGCGCGGTAGGAACGCGCCCACGAGATCAGGCCGGTGCGCCAGTCGGCGGTTTCGAAGGCCGAGGCGTCCACATGGGACATGATGCCGGCGGCGATATCGTCGAGCAGATCGTCCTTGGTGGGGTAGTGGCCGTACAGCGAGGCCGCCTGAACGCCCAGCTCGGCGGCCAGTTTCCGCATTGAGAGCTCGGGTAGTCCGTCGCGGTCGATCAATTCCAGTGCCGTCTCGCGGATGCGTTCGCGACTCAATAGCGGTACCCGTGGCCGAGGCATCCTCGCCACCTCCTTCGCCGCGAAACCGGACCGTGCCGAGTCAACCTACACCGTCGGGCACCGGGGCCTTGAACATCCGAACGCTGTTAGTTTATCGTGACAATAGATACCTAACAACGTTCGGTTGGGAGTTTTCCGTCATGGATCTGCAACTCGGCGATGCCCACCGCGAGCTGCGCGAGGTTGCCCGCGCCTGGGTCGACAAGGAGGTCGTACCCTACGCCGCGGCCTGGGATCGCGCCGAATCGGTGGATACCGCGATCGTGCGCAAGCTCGGCGACATGGGCTTTCTCGGTATCGAGATCCCGGAGGAGTACGGCGGCTCGGGTGGTGACGCGCTGTCGTACTGCCTGCTGCTCGAGGAGCTCGGCCGCGGCGACAGCTCGGTGCGCGGCATCGTGTCGGTCTCGCTCGGGCTGGTCGGGAAATCACTCGTGAGCTACGGCAGCGAACAGCAGAAACAGCACTGGCTGCCGCGCTTGTGCGCGGGAGAGTCGCTGGGCTGCTTCGGCCTCACCGAACCGGGCACCGGGTCCGACGCGGCGAATCTGACCACCCGTGCCGTGCGCGACGGCGAGGACTGGGTGCTCTCGGGCACCAAGATGTTCATCACCAACGGCACCTGGGCCGATATCGCGCTGATCTTCGCGCGCACCGGCGAACCGGGACCCAAGGGGGTCACCGCGTTCCTCGTGCCCACGGACGCGACGGGTTTCGGCCGCACCGAGATCAAGGGCAAACTCGGTCTGCGCGGACAGGCGACCGCGGAGATCGTGCTCGACGGGGTGCGGGTGCCGGATTCGGCGCGACTCGGCGGCGAGGGGCAGGGGTTCCGGATCGCGATGGCCGCCCTCGACAAGGGGCGCATGGGCGTGGCCGCGGGATGTGTCGGGGTCGCCCGCGCCTGCCTCGAGGCCGCCGTGCGCTATGCGGGGGAACGCGAACAGTTCGGTAAACCGATCGCCTCCTACCAGCTCGTTCAAGAATTGATCGCCGATATCGCCGTCGATGTGGAGGCCGCGCGGCTGCTGGCCTGGCGGGTCGCCGACCTGGTCGATCGCGGCGAACCGTTCGGTACCGAGGCGTCGGTGGCGAAGCTGTTCGCCAGTGAGGCCGCGGTGAAGGCGGCCAACAACGCCATTCAGGTATTCGGCGGATACGGGTACATCGACGAATACCCGGTGTCGAAGTATCTGCGCGACGCGCGGGTGCTCACCCTCTACGAAGGCACCAGCCAGATCCAGAAGCTACTCATCGGCCGCGCCCTCACCGGCGTGAACGCCTTCGTGTGACAACCGATTTCGAGGAGAGAATTCGATGACAGATCAGCGCAGAGTGGCGGTGGTGACCGGGGCCGCCCGGGGTATCGGTGCGGCCACCGCGGCCCGCCTGGCCGCCGACGGTGCGGCCGTGGCCATCGCCGACCTCGACGAGAACGCCTGCAAGACAACCGCGGACGAGATCGTCGCCGCCGGTGGGGTGGCCGTCCCGCTGGCCTGCGATGTCACCGACGAGGCGAGCGTCGACGCCGCCTTCGATCGGGTCGCCGCGGAGCTGGGGTCGCTCGACATCCTGGTCAACAACGCCGGCGTGCTGCGCGACAACCTGCTGTTCAAGATGTCGGCCGACGACTGGGACACCGTGATGTCGGTACACCTGCGCGGCGCGTTCCTGTGTTCCCGTGCGGCACAACGGCATATGGTCGCCCGCCGCTACGGTAAGATCGTCAACACCTCCAGTGTCTCGGCGCTCGGCAACCGCGGCCAGGCCAACTACTCGGCCGCCAAGATGGGCATTCAGGGACTCACCCGCACCCTGGCGATCGAGCTGGGCCCCTACGGCATCAACGTCAACGCGGTCGCGCCGGGCTTCATCGTCACCGAGATGACCGCCGCCACCGCTGCCCGCGTCGGCGTGTCGGTCGAGGAGTGGCAGGCGAAATCGGCCGAGATCACTCCGGTGCGCCGGGTCGGCCGCCCCGACGACATCGCGAACACCGTCGCCTTCCTCGCCTCCGACGAGGCGTCCTTCATCACCGGCCAGACCATCTACGTCGACGGCGGCCGTCGGCTCTGAAACCGTTCCAGGAGAACATCATGCGCAGAACCAGCTTTACCGAGGACCACGACACCTTCCGCGGCACGGTCCGCAAATTCGTCGAGACCGAAGTGGTCCCGGTCTACGACACGTGGCTGGAGGCGGGCATCGTGCCCCGCGATTTCTATTACAAACTCGCCGAATTGGGCATCTTCGGCATCGAGGTGCCCGAGGAATACGGCGGCGCCGGCATCGACTCGTTCAAATTCCAGACCATCCTCATGGAGGAGACGGCACGCGCTGGTGTGTCGTTCGGCGGATCCAGCGTCCACGTCGGGCTGTGCCTGCCGTATCTGAAGAAGCTCGCCACCGAGGAACAGAAACAGCGCTGGCTGCCCGGATTCGCCGCCGGCGAGATCATGTTCGCCATCGCCATGACCGAACCCGGCACCGGGTCGGATCTGGCCGGAATGCGCACCACCGCCAAGCTTTCCGAGGACGGCACGCACTACGTGCTCAACGGCGCCAAGACCTTCATCACCGGTGGCGTGAACGCCGACCGGGTGATCGTCTGCGCCCGCACCGCGCCGCCCCGCGAGGACGACCGCCGCTTCGGCATCTCCCTGCTCGTGGTCGACACGAAGTCACCGGGCTACACGATCGGCCGCAAGCTCGACAAGCTGGGGCTGCGGGCCTCCGATACCGCCGAGCTGAACTTCACCGATGTCCGGGTGCCGGTCGAGGACCTGCTGGGCGAGGAGAACAAGGGCTTCTCCTACCTGGGCCAGAATCTGCCCCAGGAGCGGCTCTCCATCGCCGCCGGCGCCTACGCCCAGGCGGCGGCCGCGGTGCGGTTCGCGCAGGAATACACCCAGCAGCGCAACGTCTTCGGCAAACCCGTCGCCTCGTTCCAGAACACCAAGTTCGAGCTCGCCGCCTGCAAGGCCGAGGTCGACGCGGCCGAGGCCGTGGTGGACCGGGCCCTCGAGGCCCTCGACGCCGGTGAACTCAGTGCGGCCGACGCCGCCTCGGCGAAGCTGTTCTGCACCGAGGTCGCCGCGCGCGTCATCGACCGCTGCCTGCAATTGCACGGCGGCTACGGCTTCATCAACGAATATCCGATCGCCCGGCTCTATGCCGACAATCGGGTCAATCGCATCTACGGCGGGACGAACGAGGTCATGAAGATGATCATCGCCAAGGATATGGGGCTGTGAACGCGACGCTGTCGCTGGCGAGCATCCTCGCCGAACCGGCGCGGCGCCGGCCCGGGCACGTGGCGCTCATCGAGGGCGAGCATCGGCTCACCTTCGCCGAATTGTGGTGTGCGGCAAGGGAACAGGCTGGCGCGTTGATCGAGCGTGGGATCCGGCCGGGGGATCGGGTCGCGCTGATGTGCCCGAATACGGCCGACTTTCCCCGAGCCTACTACGCGATCCTCGCGGCGGGGGCGACGGTGGTGCCGGTGCATCTGCTGCTCACCGCCGACGAGGCCGAATTCGTCCTGCGCGACAGCGGGGCGACGCTGCTGATCTGCCATCCACAGGTGGAATCGGTCGGGGCGGAAGCGGCCCGCCGGGTCGGCATCGGCTGCGTGCGCCCGGACAGCCTGACGGGCGAGGCGATCGCGCTGTTCGTTCCGCGCTCGCCGCTGGATACCGCCGTGGTGTTCTACACCAGCGGGACCACCGGCCGGCCCAAGGGGGCGGAGCTGAGCCATCTCAATATGGTCATGTGCGCCACCGTGAACGCCTTCGACGCCAACGATGTGCACCGCGACGATGTGGCCCTCGGCGCGCTGCCGCTGTTCCACGTATTCGGGCAGACCGTCTCGATGAACTCCACCTGGCGGGTCGGCGCGACCCTCGTGCTGATGCCGAGATTCACCGCGCCCGAGGCGATTCGGCTCATGGTGACCGAACGCGTGAACACCTTCCACGGCGTCCCGACGATGTATCACGGACTGATCGAGGCGGCCGCCGGCGCCGCCGAACTCCCCGCACTGCGGCTGTGCATCTCCGGGGGCGCGGCACTGCCGCTGCCGGTGCTGGAACGGTTCGAGGAGGTGTTCGACGCGCGGATCCTCGAGGGGTACGGGCTTTCGGAGACCTCACCGACCGCGGCGGTGAACCAGCCGGTCTTCGGGCCGCGCGCCGGCACCGTCGGACATCCGGTGTGGGGCGTGGACGTGGAGATCGCCGATCCCGGCGTCACCGATCGCATCGAGTTGCTACCGACCGGCAGCGTCGGAGAGGTGGTGGTGCGCGGGCACAACGTGTTCAGCGGCTACACCGGCAATCCGGAGGCGAGCGTGCGGGCCGTGGTCGACGGCTGGTTCCGCACCGGCGACCTCGGCGTGCGCGACGAACAGGGATATCTGCGGATCGTCGACCGGATCAAGGAGATGATCATCCGCGGCGGATTCAACGTCTATCCCACCGAAGTGGAGGAGGCGCTGCTGCGGCATCCGAGGATCGCGCAGGTGGCGGTGATCGGAGTGCCGGACGAGAACTACGGCGAGGAGATCGTGGCGGTCGTCGTGCCGGCCGGTGAGATCAGCGCCGAGGAAGTCATCGCCTACGGCCGTGAGCATGTGGCACGGTACAAATACGCGCGGCGGGTGGAGTTCGTCTCCGAGTTGCCGCTCGGGCCGACGCACAAGGTGCTCAAACGCGAACTGAAACAACGTTTCATGTGAGCTGCCGGCGCAACGCCCCGGCAGCAGGGAAGGGACCGGACATGACCGATTTCGCCGATCTGGACGCACTCGCCGCGGCCGTGGGCACCGAACTCGGTGTCAGCGACTGGTTGCAGGTCGACCAGGACCGCATCGATACCTTCGCCGACGCCACCGGCGACCACCAGTGGATCCACGTCGACGCCGAGAAGGCCGCGCAGGGCCCCTACGGACACACCATCGCGCACGGATTCCTCACCCTGTCGCTGCTGGTGCCGCTGAGCAACCAGGCGACCACGGTGGGCGGCATCACGATGGGAATCAACTACGGGCTCAACAAGGTTCGCTTCATCACGCCGGTGCCGTCGGGCGGCCGCATCCGCGCCCGCGTCCACCTGGACTCGGTCTCCGAGATCCCCGGTGGCATCCAGGCGGTGCGGACCGTCACCATCGAACTGGACGGGGCGGACAAGCCCGCGTGCGTCGCGGAAAGCATCGTGCGCTACCTGAAGTGAGCGTGGGCCGCGGCGGGGCGGAATTCGGTCCGCTCCCGTCGCGGGGTCGTCGATCATGTCGTCTCGGGCAATGGTCTGGCACGGGCCGGATTGTCGCGCGCGCCGCGCTCTCACTCGCCGAGTTCGTTGCTCACCTTCACCCAGCGGTCCAGGAGTTGAGTGGCGGCGCCCGAATCGACCGAGGCGGCCGCCCGCTCCAGGGCGGGGCGCAGCAACTCGTGGATGTCGGTGCGGGCGGTCTCGGGGGTCAGCTCGAATGCCACGATCGCGGCGGCGGAGTTGAGCAGGACCGCGTCGCGGACGGGCCCCGGGGCGCCGTTGAACATGTCGCGGGCGATCGCGGCGTTGACGGTCGCATCGCCGCCGCGCAGTGCCGCCGGATCCACGCGGGGGATGCCCAGGAGCGTCGGATCGATGACGGTCTCGTACTTCTCACCCGCGGCGACGACCCACACATCGGTGGTATCGGCGGTGGTGATCTCGTCGAGGCCGTCGTTTCCGCGCACCACCAGCGCATTGGCGCCGCGTTCGGCGAACGCCCCGGCGATCACGGGGACGAGCTCGGCGAAGGCGCATCCGATCAGGCCCGCGCTCGGCTGCGCCGGATTGGTCAGCGGGCCGAGCACGTTGAAGACCGTCGGAATGCCGATCTCCTTGCGCGCCGGACCGGCGAACCGCAGCGCCGGATGAAACAGCGGGGCGAAGCAGAAGCCGATGCCCACCTCGCGCACACACTGGGCCACCGACTCCGGGCTCAACGCGATCCGCACACCCAGCGCCTCGAGCACGTCCGCGCCGCCGCTCTTCGACGACGCCGCCCGATTACCGTGCTTGACCACCGGAATGCCCGCCGCGGACACCACGATCGAGGACATCGTGGAGATATTGACCGTGCCGGAGCGGTCGCCGCCGGTGCCGACGATGTCGACCGCGCCCATATCGAGCGACACCCGCCGCGCGTGGCTCAACATCCCGGTCGCCAGGCCGGACAGCTCGATCGCGGTGGGGCCCTTCATTTTGATGGCCACGCCGAAGGCCGCGATCTGCGCCTGGGTGGCGTTGTCGGAGAAGATCTCGTCGATCGCCCACGCCGCCTCCTCCGCGGTCAGATCGACCCCGTCGGTCAGGGCACCGAGAATCTCGGGCCAGCTGCGCGCGCTCATCACATCTCCCGTTCGCGATCGGACACCCGCATCGCTCGTCCGCGCGGGCGTGGGGGCCGTCGGATCGTCGTCGGCCGCCCGGCTAGCAGCCTAATCGGCGGAGGCAATTTCTTTGTTCTCGGCGTTACGGAAGAAGATTACGGAGATCCCGGCTCGATTCCGCTCGGCTGTAGTGCGTCCCAGCCCACCGCCGTGCCCTCGTGCCGCTGCGCCAATCCGGCCATCCGCGACCGTTCTTGCGAGCAGTGCAGCGCGTCCAGGATCTGCACCCGCTGTAATACCAATTCGATATGACTGCCGGTCGGATCGGAAGCCTCGGACGTCGCGGCGGGGGAGTAGCCGTCCTGGGCGGCGATGTCGACGACCTCGTCCCGGGCGGTGGCCGGGATGCGCAGGTGATGGCGTAGCAGGGCCTGCTCCTCGGCGCGCCATCCGCTCGCCCGCGCGAGCGCGCTCGAGCAGGCTTCGGCATCGTCGAAACTGGACACGACGACCATCAGATCCGTTCGCGCCGGATCCAATTCCGTCGCCGCACCCCGGCCCGACAGCCGCTGCCACACCGATCGAATTCCCATGCCACCCGCCTTCCTCCGCGCGTCGACGCAGCATCGCATACTCGGGATTTCCGCTGGTCACCGTGGTCGCATCGACGCCCGACCTGCGGGTTCACCGGACACGCCGAACCGGGCTCCAGACCCGCACGCGCGCTGATGATTCCGAGTCCGACACCCCGAATTCGCACCCGGCTACGCCTGTCGTACTACGACGAGTCATACTTACCGGCGTGACGACCGCAGTAGGGACCCCAGGATCGGCCATTACTCAGCGTGTGCATTCGCTGAACCGGCCCAACATGGTCAGCGTCGGAACCATCATCTGGCTGTCGAGCGAGCTGATGTTCTTCGCCGGCCTCTTCGCCATGTACTTCGTCGCTCGTGCCCAGGCTCATGGCAACTGGCCGCCGGAACCGACCGAGCTGAACCTCAAGCTCGCCGTGCCGGTCACGGCCGTGCTGATCGCCTCCTCGTTCACCTGCCAGATGGGTGTGTTCTCGGCCGAGCGCGGCGATGTCTTCGGCCTGCGCCGCTGGTACCTGCTCACCTTCTTCATGGGCGCGTTCTTCGTGGCCGGTCAGGGCACCGAGTACCACGCGCTCTACCAAGAGGGCACCACCATCTCGAGCAGCATCTACGGCTCGGTGTTCTTCATCACCACCGGCTTCCACGGTCTGCACGTCATCGGCGGTCTCATCGCGTTCATCTTCCTGCTGATTCGCACCAAGGTCAGTAAGTTCACGCCGGCGCAGGCCACCGCGGCCATCGTCGTCTCCTACTACTGGCACTTCGTCGACATCGTCTGGATCGGGCTGTTCGCCACGATCTACTTCGTCCGCTAGCCGGGCGGCGGCCGTCACGCGCGGTCCGCGACAAATACACACTTTGCACAAGTCGGTTCCGTCTACTCCAAAGGGACACAGATGAGTTCATCTCCCCCGTCAGCGCCAGATCCCACGAGCGGGATCGGCAGCGCTGAGAACAACCAGGCCATCAAGACCCGCAAGCAGCGCCGGATGCGCCGCAAGCTCGCCGGTGGTCTGGTTCTTCTGATGGGCCTCGTCGGAGCCGGCTTCGCGGCATCGGCGCTCACCCCGCACGCACAGGTCGCGACGGCCAACGAGGATCAGTCGGCGCTGATCCGCGAGGGTAAGCAGATCTACGAGACCTCCTGCATCACCTGTCACGGCGCCAACCTCCAGGGTGTGCAGGACCGCGGCCCCAGCCTGATCGGTGTCGGCGAGGCGGCGGTCTACTTCCAGGTGTCCACCGGTCGCATGCCCGCCGCGGGTAACGGCGCGCAGATCCAGCGCAAGCCCCCGAAGTTCGACGCCCGCCAGACCGACGCGCTGGGCGCGTACGTGGCGGCCAACGGCGGCGGCCCGACCGTGGTTCGCGACCCGAACGGCGAGATCGCGCAGGATTCCCTCATCAAGGGCGCCGACCTGGGACGCGGTGGCGAGTTGTTCCGCCTCAACTGCGCTTCCTGCCACAACTTCACCGGTAAGGGCGGTGCGCTGTCCTCCGGCAAGTTCGCGCCGCCGCTGGAGCCGGCCAACGCGCAGCAGATCTACACCGCGATGCTCACCGGCCCGCAGAACATGCCGAAATTCTCCGACCGGCAGCTGTCTCCGGAGGAGAAGCGTGACATCGTGGCCTATGTGAAGGACCGCACCGAGACCAAGCCGGAGGCCGGATACGGCCTGGGCGGTTTCGGTCCCGCGACCGAGGCCATCGCCATCTGGGTCGCCGGCATCATCGTGCTGGTCGGCGCCGCGATGTGGATCGGATCGCGATCATGAGCGAACAGGAGCGAAACGAGATGAGCCGGCCTGAGGATGGCGGCGGTAAGGGCGTGAACCTGAACCCCACCGAGGAGCAGCTCGACGCGATGTCGACCGCCGAGCTGGTCGAACTCGGTACCGCGCGCGACGGCGTCGACGTCGTCTACCGCGCTCCGCGCTGGCCGGTTCCGGGCACACGCGCGGAGAAGCGCGCCGAGCGGCACGTGACGTTCTGGTTCGCCATCTCCGCCCTCGCGGCGGCCGGGCTGATCGGAGTCTTCCTGTTCTGGCCCTGGGAGTACAAGGGCCGCAACGAGGACGGCAACGGCCTGTACTCGCTGGCCACGCCGCTCTACGGCCTGCTGCTGGGTATCGCGGTGCTGGCCATCGGTGTCGCCGCCGTCATCATCCGCAAGAAGTTCGTCCCGAACGAGATCTCCATCCAGACCCGCCACGACGGTCCCTCCGACGAGGTCGACCGGCGCACCCTGGGCGCGCAGCTGTCGGACGCGCTGGAGACCTCGACGCTGGGACGTCGCAAGATGATCACCCGTACCGCCGGACTGGGCGTGGGTGTGCTGGGTATCGGCGCACTGTTCCTGTTCGTCGGCGGCATGATCAAGAACCCGTGGGCCAAGGGCATGAAGTCCCCGCTGTGGGTGTCGGGCTGGACTCCGGACTTCCCGGGCCAGACGATCTACCTGCGCAAGGACACCGGCCGGCCCGAGGACATCGTGCTGGTGCGGCCGGAGGACCTCGACGCCGGCGCCATGGAGACCGTGTTCCCGTGGAAAGAGGAGTGGCGCGGCAACGAGGAGGAGACCCTCCAGTCGCTGCGTGGCATCCGTAACGCGGTCATGTTGATCCGCCTGCGCCCGGAGGACGGGCAGAAGGCGATCAAGCGCAGGGGCCAGGAGAGCTTCAACTTCGGTGACTACTGGGCGTACTCGAAGATCTGCACTCACCTGGGCTGCCCGACCTCGCTGTTCGAGCAGCAGACCAACCGGATCCTGTGCCCGTGCCATCAGTCGCAGTTCTCGGCGACCGAGTGGGGTAAGCCGATCTTCGGTCCCGCCGCCCGCGCGCTGCCGCAGCTGCCCATCACCGTCAACACCGACGGCTACCTGGTCGCCAACGGCGACTTCATCGAGCCGCTCGGTCCGGCCTTCTGGGAGCGTCGTTCATGAGTCCGAGCAAAGTGGTCGCACAGGCCAACGAGATGGACGAGCGGTACCGTGCCGCGGCGTTCGTGAAACGGTCGATCAACAAGGTCTTCCCGACCCACTGGTCGTTCCTGCTGGGTGAGATCGCGCTCTACGCCTTCATCATCCTGATCCTGTCGGGTATCTACCTGACGCTGTTCTTCGATCCGTCGATGAGCGAGGTCGTCTACCACGGCGCCTACCAGCCGCTGCGCGGCGTCACCATGTCGCGGGCGTACGAGACGGCGCTGAACATCTCCTTCGAGGTGCGCGGCGGTCTGTTCGTCCGCCAGGTGCACCACTGGGCGGCGCTGCTGTTCGCGTGCTCGATCATCATCCACCTGTTCCGCATCTTCTTCACCGGCGCGTTCCGCAAGCCGCGTGAGGCGAACTGGGTTATCGGCTCGCTGCTGCTGATCCTGGCGATGTTCGAGGGCTTCTTCGGCTACTCGCTGCCCGACGACCTGCTGTCGGGTACCGGTCTGCGGGCCGCCTTCGGTGGTATCACCATGGGTATTCCGCTGGTCGGCACCTGGATGCACTGGCTGATCTTCGGCGGTGACTTCCCGGGCACGATCATCATCCCGCGTCTGTACATCGCGCACGTGCTGCTCTTCCCGGGCATCATGCTGGCGCTGATCGCGGCGCACGTGGCGATCGTCTGGTACCAGAAGCACACCCAGTTCCCCGGACCGGGCCGCACCGAGAACAACGTGGTCGGTGCCCGCATCGTGCCGGTGTTCGCCGCCGACCAGGGCGCGTTCTTCATGTTCACCCTGGGCGTGCTCGCCGTCATGGGTGGTGTGCTGCAGATCAACCCGATCTGGAACCTGGGTCCCTACAACCCGTCACAGGTCTCGGCCGGTTCGCAGCCCGACTTCTACATGATGTGGACCGACGGTATGGCCCGTCTGATGCCGCCGTGGGAGCTGTATCTGGGCCGCTACACCGTTCCGGCTCCGTTCTGGGTCGCGTTGATCATGGGTCTGGTGTTCGCGGTGCTGATCGCCTACCCGTGGATCGAGAAGCGCCTCACCGGCGACACGGTGCACCACAACATCCTGCAGCGTCCGCGTGACGTGCCGGTGCGCACCGCGATCGGCGCCATGGCCATCGCCTTCTACCTGGTGCTGACCCTGGCCTGTGTCAACGACATCATCGCGCTGAAGTTCGACGTGTCGCTGAACGCGACGACCTGGTTCTTCCGCATCGCCCTGCTCCTCGCGCCGCCGATCGCCTACTTCCTGGCGTACCGGTTGTGCCTGGGCCTGCAGCGCGCCGACCGCACGGTCCTCGAGCACGGCATCGAGACCGGTGTGATCAAGCGCCTGCCGCACGGTGAGTACATCGAGGTGCACCAGCCGCTGGGCCCGGTCGACGCCCACGGCCACCCGATTCCGCTGGAGTACCAGGGCGCGCCGGTGCCGAAGAAGATGAACAAGCTGGGCTGGGCCGGCAAGCCGGGTTCGGGTTCGTTCCTGCGGGCCGATCCGCCCGCCGAGGCCGAGGCGCTCACCGCGAGCGAGCACGAGGCCGAGCACAAGCAGCTGGAGGTCCTGGCCACCTACCAGGAGCAGACCAGCGGCAGCGGCGGCAAGCACAGCCACTGAGTTCGCTGTTTCGGAGCCCCGAGTCGATCATTCGGCTCGGGGCTCCGTCGTATGTGCGGCCGTGTCATGTGCGGCTGGTGCCGTGTGGCGACCGCGTTCCTGCGGCGATACGGCCACGGTGCGGGCTCGTCGGCGGCGCGCAATTAGACTCGCGCTCATGATTACCGCGATCGTTCTGATCCACGCCGAGGCGGCCCGGATTCCCGAAACCGCGCAGGCACTGGCCGATCTCGACGGCGTCGCCGAGGTCTACTCGTGCGCGGGAGACGTCGATTTGATCGCGGTGGTGCGGGTGCGCGATCACGAACAGATCGCCGAGGTGGTGACCGGCCGGGTGAACAAGACCGCCGGAGTTCTGCGCACGACGACGCATATCGCCTTCAAGTCGTATTCGAGTGCGGATGTGGAGGCGGGGTTCTCGCTGGGGGAGTGAGTGCCGCGCTTTGCGCCTGGTGTCCGGTGAAAACCGTCCGTGAGCTACTACGCGCTGGTACGCGTGAGGTATTCGCTCGCAGCCGATTCCACGCGGGTGGCCGCCTCGGCACGTTCGACCCAGGCGAGCCAGGGACCCGCGCCCAGCCGCGGTTCCCGGTAGCCGTCGCTGGTGCGGACGATGCGGGTCCCGGGTTGGTCGAGCCAGCGGGCGATCACGCCGGTCTCCTCGGGTGGGGCGCCGCGCAGCGGCGGGTGGTCGGGATCGTGCAGATCATCCGTGTCGGTGGGGATGCGCGGCTCCGCTGACGGGTTTGCTGTGATCGTGGTCGGGCGGACCGTCTCGGCGGCGGCGACCAGGCTCTCGACCACCGGCATCGGCGGGATACCGCGTGCGGCGGTTCCGGCGGCGGCGAGGCGGCCGTAGCGGATCACCGCGAACTCCCAGCCGCCGCTGCCGTCGGGGCGGGCCGCGATCAGCTCGGCGATCCGGGCGAGGGCGGCCAGGCGCTGAGTGCGCCGTAGCGCCCGCACCACGGCGCAGGTGCGATCACGCAGCCGCGCGGCGGCCTCGAAATGCTCTGCGGCGACGTACTCGTCGATGCGGGCGGCGATCGCGCGCAAAGGTGCGTCGTCGCGTCCGGTGAACAGATCCCGCACCGCCCGCGGGGCGGCCGCGTACTGTGCGGCCGGCACCCGCTCGCCGAAGATCGCCGCCGGGCACCCGCCCACGGCCGCGGGCGGACAGTCGCCGCCGTGCACCCCGCCGCGGGGGATGCGTGTCGTGCAGGTCCGCAGTCCGCTGTATTCCGCGAGGGTTGCCGCGACCTCGGTGGCGTCGGTGCGGGAATGGAAGGGCCCCAGAGCATCTGCGGTGGGAGTCCGACTCACCGCGAATCGGGGGAAGGGCTCGTCGGTCATCGTCAGCCACCAAGCGCGCTTGGGGAATTTCGAGCGCCGGTTGTAGGGCGGGGTGTGCGCCACCAGCAGGCGCAGCTCGCGCACTCCCGCTTCCAGTCCGTGCGCGCAGCGGACGTGATCGACGCGGGTGGCGAGCATGACCATTTCCCGCATGCGGGTGCGGGTTTCGGAGCCGGTGAAGTAATTGCGCACGCGCCGGCGCAGATTCACCGCCGTCCCGATATAGAGGACCTCCTCCGAGGGGCCCCGGAACAGGTACACCCCCGGTGCGGCGGGCAGATCGGCGGCGAGGATGCGCTTGGAGCGCTGGCGGCGGGTGACCTCGGGCAGATAGTCCATCAATTCGGGCAGGGTCTGGACCCCGAGATTGCCCACCCGTTCGAACAGCGCGTGCAGGACGTCGACGGTGGCGCGCGCGTCGTCGAGGGCGCGGTGGGTGGGCCGGGTGGAGGCGCCGAGGAGCTGAGCCAGCGCCGAGAGCCGCACCGTCGGCGCCTCGTCCCGATCGAGAATGCGCCGCGCCAGCTGAACCGTGCACAGCACCTGGAAGGCCGGCCATGCGGTCTCGCAGCGCTGGGCCGCCGCCTTCAGGAAGGACATGTCGAAGCGCGCGTTGTGGGCGACGAGCACTGCGCCCGACGCGAATTCGAGAAATCCGGGGAGCACGGCCTCGATTCGCGGGGCCTCCAGGACCATCGCGGTGGTGATGCCGGTGACCTGCACGATCTGCGGCGGAATCGCGCAGCCGGGATCGACCAGCGTCGCGAATTCGCCGAGTACTTCGCCGGCCCGCACCTTCACCGCACCTATTTCGGTGATGGCGTCCCCGTCGGGCCGGGTCCCGGTGGTCTCGAGGTCCACCACGACGAAGGTGACGTCGCGCAGTGCGATCTCGGGCTCGTCACCGCCGTGACCGGGAAGTTCGAGGGCCAGCTGGGCCGGTCGCGGGACGGGGGAGGGCACGGCGAGCAGCGTAGGCGCAGGGTCCGACAGGATCGTTCCGGATGTCGGCGGGCAGCCGGACCGGCGCGAGATTTGCGCTCTGCGAGGTTCGGATTGCACGAGTATGCCGAAAAGTGATCAGGGTCACGGTAATTCGGTATAGCTATGAGTTGGCGGCGAACGGGCGAGGTCTGAGACGGCGACGGCGAAGCCGGGCTTGACTGTGCGGTGCCGGTCCTCAAACGTGCGGACTGTTCGGTTGGTTTCCGGCCGACATGCTCTCGGTTACTTGCGGTTTCCCGCCCGGAGCGCCTCTCGGCTCCGGTGGTGGCTCGCCTGATCCTGGGGCGGGACGCACCTGGGTAAACGCATCCGGCGACCGGCGTCGTTATCGTTTCGTGATCACTGTGAGCTATCTCGCATGCTGTCGAGCGGGGTCCCTTACCTGAACCTGAGTCGGCGCGTCCGGGCTTTACAACGCACCGTTATGCCCTCGTAATCTTTTCGAGACCTCACGGAGTCCGACGCACCACCGGGTGCGGCGTCGTGGGGCAGATGAGGAGTACCGCATCATGGCGATCAAGCGACAGGTTCAGGGGCTGCCTCGTACCGCCCGCCGGGCCGTTGCGGCCGGAGCCGTTGGCGCAGCAACCCTCAGCGCTCTGCTGCTCCCGGCGACCACCGCCGCGGCCGCGCCGGTCACCGTACCGGGCGTCGGCACCTTCGATGTTCCCGATCAGGTCCTCGGCGCCGTTCCGCAGGGCGCCGTCCCGCCGGGCATTCAGATTCCGGGGATCGCTCCCGCGCCGTTCGCGCCGCAGCAGACCGTCGGTCAGCGCGCGGCCGATGCCGCCCTGTCCAAGGTCGGTGCCCCCTACTCGTACGGTGCCGCCGGCCCGAACGCCTTCGACTGCTCGGGCCTGGTGAAGTGGTCCTACGAGCAGGCCGGGCGCGAACTGCCGCGCACGAGCTACGAACAGCTCGAGGAGGGCGCCCCCGTCTCGCTGGACGCGCTGCAGCCCGGTGACGTGGTGTCCTTCTACGGCGGCAGCCACTCCGCGCTCTATGTCGGCGACGGCAACGTGGTGCACGCCTCGACCGCCGGTGAGCCGGTGAAGGTCGCCCCGATCTCCTCGATGCCGGTCGCGGGCGCTCGCCGCTACTGATTCGACTCGCCCGGATCGGCGCATTCCGCGCAGTTCGGACCGCCGATCCGGGCATTCGGGCTATACGGCGTGATCGTTTCGTGCCCTGCTGGACATGGACGGTCGCCGTTCCGTAACCTTATCGAGACCTTCGTGGTTTCCAGCTCGGGACGAGAGAACGGGGCACGGCAGGCCGTGACAGCGCACAAGGGCAACGCGCAACGCAACAACAGAACCAGACGCCTGGTCGGCGGCTCACTGGCAGTGGGCGCGCTCGTGTTCGGAGCGTCTTCCGGTGGTTTGGCGACGGCCGATCCGGCTCCGGCGGAACAACCGGCCACCGCCGGTGATGCGGTGCAGCGGCTCATCGAGTTGTCGCATCAGTCCGAGCAGCTCAACCAGCAGGCGCTGGCCGCGCAGGGCGATCTGGAAGCCAAACAGGGCGTGGCCCGCGACGCCGATGCCAAACTCGCGACCGCGACCCAGGCCCTCGATGCCGCCAAGGCCGAGGTGCGCAAATATCAACCGGCCGTGGACCGGACCGCGATCGCCGCCTATCAGGGCGCCCGGACCAACCGGCTGTTCTCGGTGCTGGTCTCCGATTCCCCGCAGCAGTTGCTCGACCAGATGTCGACGCTGGATGTGCTGTCCACGCAGACCGCCGATCAGCTGACGCAGTTCTCCAAGGCCACCGATTCGGCCACCGCCGCCGAAACCGCCGCCAAATCCGCCTCCGACGCCGCGCAGGCCGCCGCGCAGAAGGCCGACCAGGTGCGCGCGGACCTCGAACACAAGCGCGCCGATCTGCAGGGCGCGATGGCTCAGGTCATCCAGGCCTGGGGTGCGCTCTCGGCCGGGGAGAAATCCACCCTCGCCGGATCGCTGTTCCCGCCCGGCTTCGACCGCGACACCCTGCTGCGCGGCCTGGTCCCGGGCAGCGGTACGAGCGCGCTGGCCGCGGGATTGACCCGCGTCGGCGACCCGTACGTCTGGGGTGCGACCGGCCCCGATCAGTTCGACTGCTCCGGCCTGGTGCAGTGGGCTTTCCATCACGTGGGTATCGATCTGCCGCGCACCAGCCAGGCGCAGGCCACCGTCGGCACGCCGGTGTCGCGGGACTCGTTGCAGCCCGGCGACGTGGTGTTCTTCTATTCGGACGCCTCGCACGTCGGCATCTACGCCGGAAATGGCATGATCCTGCACGCCTCCACTTTCGGTGTGCCGGTCGCGGTGGCGCCGATGGGCAACACCCCCTTCCATTCCGCGCGCCGATACTGGATCGGAATGCCGTAAACACTGCGAGAATCTGGCGGCGAGTCATCACACCGACGTGAGGATCGTGTCGTATGAGCGGATTGTTGCGGGTCCGGACATGGCTGGCGCATCGTGGGCGCTTCGAATTCGTCGCCACCCTCGCCGTGGTGGTGGCGCTGACCGCGGCCGGCGGCGCCCTACTGCTGCTGCCGAAGACAGGCCTGCACACCGTGCCCGCCGCCGCGGAAACCGATTCCGCGCCCTCGCACGCCGATCCGCAGCTGCCCGAGTTGCGGCGCGTCATGAGTTCGTACGGACCCGTTGTCGCGCAACACGTTTCGGGTGACGACGGCAAGTTGTCGGTGGTACTGGGGCATCCGTACCAGCGCGGCGACGTCGACCAGCTCGCCCGCGAGGCCGGCCCGGCGGTCACGGCGGTCTCCCAGGTGTGGGGTACCGACTGGGCCCACGAAGCCGTGGTGGCCGTCGCGTCGAGCAGTTCCGAATTCGCGGCGCTGACCCACGCCACCGGTCCGGTGTCCGACCAGGTCGCGGCGGCCTCGGTGTCGGATCCCTTCGTACCCGGCACCCAGCCCACCGGTCAGCGGATCGTTTTCTCGCCCGATGCCGGGCGCCGGCTCGGCCCGGACGGTCTGCGCGAAACCCTGCGGCACGAACTCACCCACGTCGCCGCCCGGGCCGGGACCGTCGACGGCTCCCCGCAGTGGGTGCTGGAAGGGTTCGCCGAGTACTGCGGCCACCGCGGAGATCAGCAGCGTTTCGCGCAACTCGCGCCGACCGTCACCACCCGCGCCCGCTCCGGTGAGCTGCCCGCGGACCTGCCGTCCGATACCGCGTTCACGCCGAGCCCCGGCGCCGATGCCGCCCTGGCCTACGAACAGGCCTGGTCGGCCAACGCGTTCGTCGCCGACCGATTCGGAGAGCCGAAACTCGTGGCGCTCTACCACCGGCTCGCCACCGGCCCCCAGGACCAGGCCGCGCTGGATCGCGGCCTGCGGGAGACACTCGGCCTGGGCCGAACCGAATTCGTCTCCGCCTGGCGCGACTGGATCAAGGCCCGCGTGGCCGCCTAGGAGCCCGGACGCGGCGGCCACACCCGTTGCGCCGGACGTGGCGGCCACACCCATAGACTCGCCCCCATGGGCCGCACGCTGTTGATCACCAACGACTTTCCGCCCCGGCCGGGCGGCATCCAGTCGTATGTTCATTCGCTCGCGCTGCGGATGCCGCCGGAGGACCTCGTGGTCTACGCGCCCCGCTGGCGCGGCGACTCCCATCTGCGGTTCGATGCCCAGCAGCCGTTCCGGGTGGTGCGCCACCCGACCACCCTGATGCTGCCGACCCCGCTGGTGCTGCGCCGCGCCGCCACGCTGCTGCGTGACGAACGATGCGATACCGTCTGGTTCGGTGCGGCCGCGCCACTGGCCCTGATGTCGCCGGCGCTGCGCCGTTTCGGCGCGGATCGGATCCTCGCCAGCACCCACGGCCACGAGGTGGGCTGGTCCATGCTGCCGGGCGCCCGGCAGGTGCTGCGGGTGATCGGTGACCACACCGATGTCGTCACCTACGTCAGCAAATACACGCGCCGCCGCTTCGCCGCGGCCTTCGGCGCCCAGGCTGCCCTGGAATATCTGCCGCCGGGGGTGGACAGCACCGTCTTCCGTCCCGACCCCGCCGCGCGGGCGGAACTGCGCGCCCGGTACGGCCTGGGCGAGCGGCCCACGGTGCTGTGCCTGTCGCGGCTGGTCCCGCGCAAGGGCCAGGACATGCTGATTCTGGCGATGCGCGAGATCCGCCGCCGCATCGACGGCGCGGTGCTGGTCATTGCGGGCGGTGGCCCGTACGAGGAGAAGTTGCGCGCGCTGGTGCGCGCGCTGGACCTGGAGTCGGACGTGGTGTTCACCGGTCGCGTCCCCGCCGCCGAACTGGCCGCCCACCACACCCTCGCCGACGTCTTCGCGATGCCCTCGCGCACCCGCGGCGCCGGGCTCGACGTGGAAGGCCTCGGCATCGTCTATCTGGAGGCATCGGCCACCGGCGTGCCCGTGGTCGCCGGAAACTCCGGCGGCGCACCGGAAACCGTTCTCGAGGGCCGCACCGGCACGGTGGTCGACGGGCGCGACGAACGAGCCGTGGCCGCCGCCGTCGTCGACATCCTGTCCGATCGCGACGCCGCGGCGCGGATGGGCGCCGCCGGTCGCGAATGGGTCGCCGACCAGTGGCGCTGGGACGTTCTGGGCGGCCGGTTGCGCGGTCTGCTCGATCCCGGCGCGCATTCCGGTGTCCTGGGATCCGACGGCTCCGTCCGGTGAGCCGGCCGGCGCCCCGGCCGCGCGCGACGGCAGGTCGCGCGGGCTCGGCACTGCGTTACCGCCTCCGGGCTCCGACCCAGTAGGCTCGGGCTTCATGAGCGAGCGCAGCAGCGAGCCACAGCCGTGAGCAGCATCCAGGTGGCCGACCAGACCTTCGTCGCCGCGCCCGGCGCCGCGGTCGCCGAGGTCCTGGCCGATCGGTCGCGATGGCACCGCTGGTGGCCCGACCTCACCCTCGAGGTGCGAGAAGACCGGGGTGACAAGGGAATTCGCTGGTCGGTCAGCGGGCCGCTGACCGGCACCATGGAGGTCTGGCTGGAGCCGTCGCTGGACGGGGTGATCCTGCACTACTTCATGCATGCCGAACCGCCGGGCGCGGCCGCACTCTCGTCCCGAACCCTGATGGCCGCCAACCGTTCCCGGCGGGTCGCCGGCAAGAAGATGTCGTTCGAGGTGAAATCGCGGCTGGAGGCCGGCCGTCCGGCCGGTGTGGCGCCGTCACGCTAGGTCGAAAGGAAACGCTGTCAGTCATGGCCGACCGGACCCAGAGGTCGATCACCATCGATGCCCCCTCGGATCGGGTGATGGCCGTCATCGCCGATCTACCGTCGTATCCCGAATGGGTATCGGCGGCACGATCGGTGGACGTACTGGAGACCTTCCCCGACGGACGGGCCCGCACGGCGAAATTCGTGCTGGACGCCGGCGTCGTCAAGGACACCTACGTGCTGTCCTACACCTGGCGGGCCGACGGACGGGCGGTGAGCTGGCGACTGGTCAGCGGCGACCTGCAGAAGGCGCAGGACGGTACCTACGAGCTCATCGAGCAGCCCGACGGCACCACCCAGGTGGTGTACGAGCTGACCGTGGACCTCACCATCCCGATGATCGGGATGTTCAAACGCAAGGCCGAGAAGGTGATCACCGATACGGCCCTCAAAGAACTCAAGAAACGGGTCGAAGGCTGACCCGGCCTCCGCAGCGCGGTCGTGGTGCCGTCACGACCCGTCTCGAACTGTTCATCGGCAAGGGCGGAGTCGGTAAGACCACGCTCGCCTGCGCGGCGGCCATCGCCGCGGTGCAGGCCGGACAGCGCGTGCTGGTCGCCTCGGTCGACCAGGCTCATTCGCTCGGCGACGCACTGGGTTTCCGCTTCGCGCACGATCCCGGCACGGTTGCCGGGGTGGTGACCGTCGCCCCCGGGTTCGACGTCATCGAGATCGATTCGCTTGCGCTGCTGGAGGATCGGTTCCGCGACGTCGCGCGGATGCTGTCCGGCGCCGGCCACGATCACGGCATCGACCTCGCCGCACTCGATCCCGCCGAACTCACCGGACTGCCGGGCGTGCAGGAACTACTGGCGTTGACCGAGATCGCCCAGTTCGCGGGTGAGGACGACTGGGATCTGATCATCGTGGACTGCCCGCCCTCGGCGGATATGTTGCGCATCGTCACCGCACCCGACACCCTGCTCGGCTACCTCGAGCGAATCTGGCCCACCCATGCCCGGGTGCTGAGCGCAACCGGTACGGATATGCGGCGCGCGGTGCTGGCGGCGACGGTGGAGCGGATCGCGGCCGCGGTCACGGCGATTCGGGATCTGCTCGCCGATTCGCACCGCACCGGGGCGCGGCTGATCACCGGCGCCGAACGGGTCGCGCTGGCCGAATCCGCGCGGGTGCGTTCGGCGGCGGCGCTTCTAGGTATACGCCTGGACGCGGTGGTGGTGAACAAAGTGCTGCCGCCGGTGCCGCCGGCCGACGGTGGCGCGCACCCCGCGGTGCAGTGGTACCTGCAGCGGCGCGCGGAACAACTCGACGTGATCGCGGACCTGCGCCGCCGGATGCCCGACGTGCCCGTGGTGATCGCCCATCACAGCGGCCCGGAACCGGTCGGACCGCGGGCGTTGTCGGCGCTGGCGCAGGCATTGCCCGTTCGTGGCAACCCGCCGACTGCCGAGCCAGACCCTATGCTGGGCGACACGACGCCGGAGCCGGGCACCGCGGCAGGGGAGCCGGAGGTGCGGTGGGAGTCGGGCACCGGGCTGGATTCGGTATTCACGCTGCGGATGCGCCTGCCGGTGGTCGACCCGGGCACGCTGCGACTCGGACGAGTGGAGGACGATGTGATCGTGGGAGCGGACGGGGTCCGGCGGCGGCTACGACTGGCGCCGGTATTGCGGCGGTGCACGGTCGACAGCGCCGAACTCGACGGTGAGCAACTCATCGTGCGTTTCCGGCCCGACCCGGGGGTCTGGCCGCAATGACCCACGCCCACGAGGACAGTTTCGGCGAATTCGCCCAGGAACTGCGCGCCCTCGCCGAAACCTTGCTCGAACGAGTCGAACCCGCTCTGCGCCGCGCGGCCGCCGACGGCCGCGAATGGGACAGCTGCAGCTGGTGTCCCGTCTGCGCGACCGCGGCGCTGGTTCGCGGCGAACACCACGAGGTGGTCGCCGCGGTCGCCGACCACGGCACCGCGATCGTGACCGTGCTGCGCGAGGCGCTGGCCGGAGTGCCGGTCGAACCGCTGCTCCCGGACGACCTTCCGGACGCCGACGACGAATCCGGCGAATACGATTCCGCGGCAACGGAAGTCGGCGCCGATCCGAGTTCGGAGCGAACGGAGCACGACGGGTGGATCGCGGGCGGGGCGGCCGGCGATGTGTCGGACCGCGGTGCCGAGGTGCGCGGCAGTGGGACCGAAGCCGAAACACGCGGCAGTGATCCCAGGGCCGAAGCGCGCGGGAGTGGTCCCGGTGCCGAAGCGCGTGGCAGTGCTCCCGGTGCCGACCGCCGCGCGAAGGGTGTCCGACAGGATGCGGACGCGCCCGGAGACGAGCGCGGCGGCGCTACGGAGAAGGCCCGGGGCGCGAAGCCGGCGGCCGACGATCAGGGGAGCAAGGCGCGCCGCGGTGGCCGGCGCGCGGCCGAACGTGCTGGGCGGGGGCGGGATTCGGTCGAGCGACCCGGATACGTTCCCATCCCGGTGCGGATCAAGAAATGACCAGCAGGGTCGGAAGAGAGGCTCCGCTCACCGTCGGCATCGATGTCGGCGGGACGAATATCCGGGCGTCGGTCGTCGACGGGGACGGGGAGGTTCTCGACACCGTCCAGGCGCCGACGCCGCATTCCGCGCACGCACTCGAGGACGGCCTCGACCGCGCGGTCCGGGAACTGTGCGCGCGCCACGACATCGGCGCGGTCGGGCTGGCGGTCGCCGGATTCGTCGACGAATCCCGCTCCTCGGTGCGTTTCGCGCCGCATCTGCCGTGGGAGGACACCGCGGTCGCCGGCCGGCTCGGACGCCGGCTCGGGTTGCCGGTGATCCTCGAACATGATGCCAACGCGGCGATGTGGGCCGAATACCGGTTCGGCGCGGCCGCGGGCGCGCACAACGGCGTACTGGTCGCCATCGGCACCGGCATCGGCGCGGCGCTGCTGGTGGAGGGGCGGCTGTATCGCGGAAGTTACGGTGTCGCACCGGAATTGGGCCATCTGCAGGTGGTGCCGCACGGCCGGATCTGCCCGTGCGGCAAACGCGGCTGCTGGGAGCGCTACTGCAGCGGTACCGCTCTGGTCGACACCGCGATCGAAATGCTGGCCACCGATCCGATGCCCTCGACGATCCTGGCACGCGAGGTGGTCGGCGATCCGGGATCGCTGACCGGGCGCCGGGTCGCGGGCGCGGCCCACGACGGTGATCCGGTGGCGCTGCACGTGATGGCCGATTTCGCCCGCTGGCTCGGGCTGGGACTGGCCTTCGTCAGCGACATCTTCGATCCCGACCTGATCGTCATCGCGGGTGGCGTCAGCTCCTCGGCGCCGCTGTTCCTCGACGACGCGCGCGAGCATTACGCCGCCGCCATCACCGGCGGCCGTCATCGCCCGCTGGCTCGCATCCGCACCACGCAACTGGGTGAGGCGGCGGGGATGATCGGCGCGGCCGAACTCGCGCGCACGGCGCTCGAGACCGGGACGGCCGAAGGGCGTTCGCGGACAACCGGCAGCGGTGTCGATTCGGCGGCCGTGAGCCGACCTCGCTCCGCCGCGGGCCGGGAATAGTCTTCCTCCTCCCCGCCGATGCCGCGCGTCGGGAAGCGGATCGGCTTCTCACGCCGGGGCGTCGAACGGGCGGCCGGGTCGCACGAGGTAGGGAGCAAACGATCCGGGGCGTCGTACATCTCGCCGATTCGCTCGACGCCCGGTCGGTTTTCGCGCATGTAAGCACCTCATGTGTACCCGATTTCACCGATGTGATTGCGGGCATGTGAAATACCTCGTGTGGGGTTGGTCGCAGCAGGTCGGCGACGGTAGAGTCGGTGCCGACGGAGGTGCCTGCGACGAGGCCGGTCCCGTTCGACAATCACAGGGGAAAGGACGCAATGTTCTACTGGCTGCTCAAATTCGTGCTGGTCGGGCCCTTCATGCACATCTACAACCGGCCGAAGGTCGAGGGCGTGGAGAATATTCCCGCCGACGGAGCAGTCATCCTCGCCGGCAATCATCTGTCGTTCACCGACTGGTTGTTCACCCCGTTGCTGAGCCCGCGTCGCATCACCTATCTGGCCAAGGCCGAATACTTCACCACGCCCGGACTCAAGGGCCGGCTGCAGAAGTTCTTCTTCTCCGGCACCGGCCAGTATCCGATCGACCGCAGCGGCGCCAGCGCCGCCGAGGATGCGCTCAACACCGCTCGCAAACTGCTGAGCGAGGGCCGCATGGTGGGCCTGTACCCGGAAGGCACTCGCTCGCCCGACGGCCGCCTGTACAAGGGCAAGACCGGTGTGGCACGCCTCGCCCTGGAGACCGGTGTGCCGGTGATCCCGGTGGCGCTGATCGGGACCGACGAGGTGTGCCCTCCCGGCCCCTTCCGGTGGCGCCGCCGCCGCGTCACCGTGAAATTCGGTGCGCCGATCGACTTCTCCCGCTACGAGGGAATGGGCGGTAACCGCTTCGTCGAGCGGGCCGTCACCGACGAGATCATGTACGAGCTGATGCGGATGTCGGGTCAGGAGTACGTCGACGTCTACGCCGCCAGCCTGAAGAAGGGCGTGCCCTCCGGCAGCCGCCCCGAGGCCGAACGGATCCCGGAGACCCTGGCGAGCTGACTTTCGCCGTTACGTTCTCGGCCCCCGGACAACCGTCCGGGGGCCGAGTCGTATCGGCAGCGCGGCGCCCGCCGCCTACCGCCGATCGATACCGGTGATCGCGCCGCTGCGCCGGAACGCCTCGATGGCCTCGTACTTGGCGAGATTGTGCCGGGCGTCGGCCAGCGCGTCGTGCGCGTCGGCCGGCACCGGCGGCAACTCCGGCCGGCCGTGGTGATCCCAGTGCTGGCGCAGCTCGTTGGTGTAGCGCGGCAGGGCCGTCGGCAGATCCACCATCGACCCCCACAACTGGCAGAACGCCACATGGTCGTAGGCCCCCACCCACGCCCACAATTCCGGACGCACGGTCGGTCGCGGTACCAGGAATTGATAGAGGTCGTCGCGAATGCGCTGCCGGCTGCGCCACAGCGGCGAGGAGGGGGAGGGAAGTTTCGGCAATACATTGCGCCGCACCCACTGCCCGGCTCGCTCGGGGTCGAATTCCGTTGACACCGCGTAATATTCCCGACCGTCCTCGCAGACCACGCCGATCGAAATCAGATCGATCGTCACCCCGTCCTCGATGAATTCGCAGTCATAAAAATATTTCACGCGGTCGTGCCCTTTCCGATTCGGCGTACACCGGCGCTCGCGGTGATATCTCGGCCGAACCGCCCGACCCGGCCCGGCTCGAGGTTACGGCCCCGCCCGCGCCGACGTAATCATCGCCCCCTACCCTCCGGGTTACCCCGGGATTGCGGAAGGTCCGTATTCTGATCTGGTGAACTGGACCGTCGACGTACCGATCGATCGCTTGCCGGAACTGCCACCGTTGCCTGCCGAGCTCCGTCGGCGACTCGACGCCGCACTCGCCCGCCCCGCCCTGCAGCAGCCGTCGTGGGATCCCGAGCAGGCCGCCACCATGCGCACCGTCCTCGAGAGTGTGCCGCCGCTGTGCGTGCCCGCCGAGGTCGAGGAGTTGCGTCTGCGACTGGCCGAGGTGGCCCGTGGCGAAGCCTTCCTGATGCAGGGCGGCGACTGCGCGGAAACCTTCGCCGACAACACCGAGCCGCATATCCGCGGAAACATCCGCACCCTGCTGCAGATGGCGGTGGTGCTGACCTACGGCGCGAGCCTGCCGGTGGTGAAGGTGGCCCGGATCGCGGGCCAGTACGCCAAACCCCGCTCGGCCGACGTCGACGCACTCGGCCTCAAGTCCTATCGCGGCGACATGGTCAACGCGCTGGTCGCCGACGCGGCCCAGCGCGAGCACGACCCCTCGCGGCTGGTGCGCGCCTACGCCAACGCCAGCGCGGCGATGAACCTGGTGCGCGCGCTCACCGGCGCCGGGATGGCCGATCTGCACAAGGTGCACGACTGGAACCGCGATTTCGTCGCGCAGTCGCCGGCCGGTGCCCGCTACGAGCAGATGGCCTCCGAGATCGACCGCGGCCTGGCGTTCATGAACGCCTGCCGGGTGCAGGATCCCAGCCTTCAGTCGGCCAAGATCTACTGCAGCCACGAGGCGCTGGTCCTCGACTACGAGCGAGCGATGCTGCGGCTGTCCCACAACGCCGCCGGCGATCCGGTGCTCTACGACCTGTCCGCGCATTTCCTGTGGATCGGTGAGCGCACCAGGCAGCTCGACGGCGCCCATATCGCCTTCGCCGAACTGCTGGCCAACCCGATCGGCATCAAGATCGGCCCGACCACCACGCCGGATCAGGCGGTGGAATACGTCGAGCGGCTCGATCCCACCAACGAGCCGGGCCGGCTCACCCTGGTCGCGCGGATGAGCAACACCAAGGTCCGCGACGTGCTGCCGCCGATCATCGAGAAGGTGCAGGCCACCGGACATCAGGTGATCTGGCAGTGCGATCCCATGCACGGCAACACCCACGAATCCTCCACCGGCTACAAGACCCGCCACTTCGACCGCATCGTCGACGAGGTGCAGGGCTTCTTCGAGGTGCACCACGCGCTGGGCACCCATCCGGGCGGCCTGCACATCGAGCTCACCGGAGAGAACGTCACCGAATGCCTCGGCGGCGCCCAGGACATCTCGGATCTGGATCTGGAGGACCGCTACGAGACGGCCTGCGACCCGCGTCTCAATACCCAGCAGTCCTTGGAATTGGCATTCCTGGTCGCCGAGATGCTGCGGTGACGGATCGGCCGTAGTGGACGTCGTATTTCGCAATGACGAGGGCCCCTCGCGCGGTGACGGCCGCCCGCGCGGGGAAGGTCCGGCCAGCGCGCAGAGCGCGCTCCGGATCGGCAACGCCGATCGCACCATCCTGCGGTTGCTGCGCGATCGCGACCGCGACGGGATTCCGTCGGAGGTCGTGCTGCGCGACGGCAGCCGCCTGCTGATCTTCAACATCTGCTGGGGCTACGAGATCTCCTGGGAGTTCGACGTGTCCCACGGCTACGCGCCTGCCGCTGCCGCCGCGCAGATCACCACCAACATCAGCCCGAGTATCGGCGGGGTGCCGGTGGAGGTTTTCACCACCGCGGCGGTGGTGGCGATCAACGATCCGGAGACCGGTGATCCGTTGCTGGCGGTCGGCTGACACCGCCTGCCGGGAAATCACGCGGTCGTGACATGATCCGCAAAAGTTAGCTGTCCAGTTGCTGAACGCTCGAACCTGCACTAGGTTTCCAGGCGTGACACTGCAGCGGCAATGGGCTGTGCGGGAAATGTGCTGAGAGGATCGCTATGCAGAGCGCATCGGTAGCCAGGGGATTGCAAACTGCGAGCAGGCCGATCGCCGCCCTCGCCGAACATGTGCTCGAGATCGACGGTGTCCCGGTGACGATCGTGATCGAACGCCCGGAGGTCGACCGCGCCGGAATCGCCTGGCGCTGCCGGGTTCGGGTGGTGCGCGGCAACGGCCGGCTCGAACATTCCCAGGTGGTGGGCGCCAGTGCCAGCGCGGTGCTGCAGCAGGCGCTCGACCTGGCCAGTCGGCGGCTGGGCATCAGCGAGGCCGAACTGCTCGGCGGCGCGGATGTGGGTGGCGTGCTCGGCTGATCTCGGATCAGAACGGCAGGACGGTGAGGGTGATCGTGGATCCGGGCGCCACATTCGAACCGCCGAACGGTGACTGCACGCGGACCGTCCCGCGGTCGCCGCTGAACACCTGGTTCAGCACGACCTTGAGGCCCATCCCCTCGAGTTCGGAGCGGGCCACGGCGGCATTCTTGCCGGTGACATCGGGAACCTGGATGGCGTCGGAGACGATCAGCGTCACCGTGGCGCCGGAGAGCACCTGGGTGCCGGCGGCCGGATCGGTGCCCGCGACCTGGCCCGACTTGATCCTCGCGTCGAAGTCGGTGCGGGTGTCGCCGACGGAGAGTCCGGCGTTCTGCAGCGCCGCCTTCGCCTCCTCGACGGTCTTGCCGCGCACATCGGGCAGCTTCACCGGCTGCGAACCCTTACTGCGGTAGACCTTCACCTGCGCGCCGGTCGGCAGAACCGTGCCGGGGGCCGGATCCAGTTGCGCCACCGACCCTTTCGGGGCGGTGCTGGGTTTCTCGCCGCCGTCGACGGGGGTGAGCCCGGCATCGCGGATGAGCTGGTTCACCGTCTTCGTGTCCTGGCCGGGCTGAAACTGCGGCACGTGCGGCTGTCCGCTGGACACCAGGACGGCGACCGTCGACCCCTTCAGCACCTTCGCCCCGGCGGAGGGGTCGGTGCCGACCACCCCGCCGACCGGAATGATGTCGGAGGCCTTGTCGCGCACGGTCGTCCCGAATCCGGCGTCCTTCAACTTCGCGGTCGCCTGTTCGGTGGTCATCCCGGCGATCGCCGGCACCGACGAATAACGGCCGACGCCCAGCCACCAGCCGCCGATGCCCAGCAGCAGCGCGAGCACCACCACCACGGCCGCCCAGATCAGCACCCGGCGCCGGGATCTGCCGCGATCGGGTACGAATTCCGGCCGATGTGGCGGGGCCGGTGGCTGGTGCGGACGCTCCGGTTCGGGCTCGGGCATCGGATGGGCCGCGGTCATGACCCGGGTGCGCCCCGGCTCGGACGCGAGCCGGGTCGTCGCTTCGGTGACCGGCTGCGGGGTGTGGGCCGGTCCGGGGGCCGCGGCCGGGGTCTGCACGACGCGGTATCGCGCGGACAGGTGTTCGGCCGATTCCCGGGGGGCCGGTACCCGGTAGTCGGGCAGGTGCAGCACGGTGGCGATGCGATTGAGTTCGGCGGCCATCTCGGTGGCATCGGCGAAGCGATGCGCGGGTTCGCGGGCGGTGGCGTGCGCGACCAGATCGTCGAATTCCGGCGGCACGCCCTCGATGAACCGGCTCGGGCTCGGCACGTCCTTCTCGACCCGCTGATACGCGATCGACAGCGAGGTGTCGCCGGTGAACGGCGCACGGCCGGTGAGCATTTCGAAGATCAGGATGCCGAAGGAGTACACGTCGCTGCGGGCGTCGGCGTTCCCGGCGGTGACCTGTTCCGGCGACAGGTACGCCGCGGTGCCGAGGATGACGCTGGCCGAGGTCATATTCGAGCCGGCCACCGCCCGCACCAGGCCGAAGTCGGCGATCTTCACCTCACCGGCATCGGAGATGAGCACGTTCTCCGGTTTGACGTCGCGGTGCACGAGTCCCGCGGCATGCGCGACCCCGATCGCGCGCAGCACCGGCTCGGCGACCGCGCGCACCGCGTGCGGCGGCATCGGGCCGCGTTCGCGCAGTAGTTCGCGCAGGGTGCCGCCCTCGACGAGCTCCATGATGAGGAACGGATACTCCCCGTCGATGCCCTGGTCGTAGACCGCCACGAGCGAGGGGTGTTTCAGCTTGGCCACCGAGCGGGCTTCGAATTCGAAGCGGGTCAGGAACTGCGGGTCGCCGGCGAACTTCGGGTCCATCACCTTGATCGCCACGGGCCGGTCCAACCGGGTGTCGACTCCCCGGAACACCATCGACATCCCACCGCGCGCGATCGGCGCGTCGATGCGGTAGCGCCCGTCCAGCATCTGGCCGATCAACTGCTGTCCTCCGAATTTCACCTAGCGGTTGCCGCCCCCGTGACGGCACCCCCGATCGTATAGGCGTGCGCCGTCATGGTCGCTGATGACGTGCTAACGCCCACGTCGAAACCGGGCGTACGCCGTATCCGGATGCCGACGGACTACCGTTGTGCGGGTGAGTGCATTTCCTTGCAGCGACGATGTCGTTCCCGAATCGGTAACCCTGCTCCCGTTGCCGGATGTGGCCGAACAACTCGGTATCGCGGTGACCAGAGTGCATCAGATGCTGCGCGATCATCAATTGATCGCGATCCGCCGCGGCGGTATCGCCGGTATCCCGAAAGATTTCTTCGATTCCTCGGGCGCGGTCGTCAAGCCCCTGATCGGCCTCATCACGGTGATGCGGGATGCGAAATATACGAACGAGGAAATCCTCGAGTGGATCTACGCCGAGGACGACACCCTGCCCGGCCGCCCGATCGACGCCATCCACGGGCCGCTCGCCCGCGAGGTCGTCCGCCGGGCCGCGGCCGAACCGTTCTGAGGCGAGCGTTCGGTCCCGGATCGGGAGCGCGCCCGCTCAACGCTGCGAGTGCCGCGCGAGACAGTCGGCGGTGGCGCCGCGCAGTGGCGGTCCGCGTCGGGCAGTTCGACCGCGGTGACGCCGGTGGCAGCCCTGGTCGCGGCCTGCAGGCCGTCGTAGGTGTGCCGCGCGGTGGTCGCCGCGTACGGGTCGAGGGCGATGGCGGGGCAGAGGTCCGTCGGTGACGGTGAGTTCGGTGTCAGGCGCGGGGCGCGTTCGGCCGTGCCGTGCCGAACGCGCGGGGGGCCGCGGTGTGAGAAACGTGGGGGAGCGGGGCGCGCAGCGGCGAGGCCGGATTCGCCGGGCGGCGCAATCCGGAACCCAATTCGGTGACCGCGACCCGGAGCCGCCGTGCGGTGGGAACCGTTGCGCGGCGGTCGAATACGGCGTAGTCGTGGCGCTCGATCTCGTCGAGGATTCCCCCGTACAGCACGGCCGCGGTGCGAATGGCGGGGCGTACCCGCGGCCGGAGCAGATCGATGCCCGGCGCGGCGGTGCGATAGACCGCGCGGTTCGTCGCGATCAGATGTGCCAGGGCGCGGCGGACCCGCGGATCGGTCCGGCCGGTACGCCGGCAATGAGCGAGCAGATCGGCGTCGACGCCGAAGGCCGCAAGTTCGTCGCCCGGCAGGTAGATGCGCCCGCGATCGAGATCTTCGGCGACATCCCGCAGAAAGTTGGTGAGCTGGAACGCCTCACCCAGCGCGGCGGCCGCCGGTTCGGCCTCGGCCACCGGCACCACCGTGCCGAGGATCGGGAGTAGTTGCAGTCCGATCGCCGCGGCCGAACCGCGCATGTACTCCCGCAATTCGCCCATATCCGCATACCGGTTCCGGAACAGCGGGCTACCCGGCACATCCATCCGCATGGCATCGAGGAACACCCGGAAGTGGTCGGGCGCAATGCGATACCGGGCGACGGTGTCGACGAGGGCGGCGAGTACCGGGGCGTCGATCGCTACGCTTTCCGCGAGCGGGGTCTCGGCCTCCGTTGTGCCGGCAGCGGTCCACCACATCTCGGCGAGGAGCCCCGCATCCTTCAGTGCGGTACGGAGTTGCGTGTCGATTCGGTCCAGCCGCAATGCCGCCGCGAGGTCGGCGTTTCCGGAATCGGGCGCGGCCTGACTGCTCGTGCGAACGGAGGCGCGATCCCGTGCCGCGGCGGAGCGCTGGGCGCCGAGCGCACCGAAACCGGCCGCGTCGCAAGTGCTTTCGGCGCAATCGACAACATCGTCGACGGTACGGGCGAACGCGTAGAGCGCGTGCACCGCCGACCGCTGCGGCGGTGACAGTAACCGGGTGGCCAGGAAATAGGTGCGGCCGTGTTCCGCCGCGATGGCTCTGCAATGCCGGTATGCGGCCGCCAGTTCGGCGTCGGCGCCGCGGCCGGTCATTGCTTGGGTCTGCCCGAATCGGCGCGCAGCCGCAGCGGATCCACCTTGCGCAGCGACAGCGCCGCCACCACGGCGACGAAGGTGGCCGCCGCGACGTGCCAGACGTTGTAGAGGCCGATCGAGCCGCCCGGCTGGAACACCAGCATCAGCCAGGTGCACAACCCCACCAGGATCATCAGGGTGGTGGTCGACATGGCGAATCCGGCGGCCAGCGCCAGCGGCCACGAGTAGTACCAGGGCAGCGCCGCCGGCGACAGGATCACGATCGCGACGAAGGCGATGAGAATGCCCATCACCGCATCGCGTTCCGAGCTCTTGTAGCGCCACCAGGTCCACGCCAGGATGGCGACCAGTGCGAGCGCGCAGAGTCCGCGCGTCCACACCAGCACCTCGCCGAGATTCAGCGGCGTCACCCAGGTGACCATGTGCGCCATGATCGTCGGCAGCGAGAGCCAGTTGATGATCTTCTTCGACCCCGACAGCGCGGTCAGCCAGCCGATACCGACACCCGCGGCCGCGGAGGCGGCCACGAAGACCACCGCGAACACCGACACGCCGAGGCCCGCGATCTTGACGAAGGTCCGAATCGGGTGCGGCAGCGGCCCCTTGTTCTCCGCGGCTCGCCGCTCGCGTTCGTGAATCATCCAGATCCACACCAGGAACGGCAGCGCCACCCCGGCAGTCGCCTTGATCGCGACACCGATCGCGACCACCACGATGCCGGCCGCGTGGTGGCGCTCCAGCACCAGGGCGATGCCGGCCGCCATCAGGCCGACCATGAGCATCTCGTTGTGCACGCCGCCGATCAGATGGATCAGCACCAGCGGGTTGAGCACCGCCAGCCACAGCGCCACCGTCGGCTTACCGCCGAGGTGTTTGGTCATATGGGGGACGGCCCACATCATCAGGGCCAGTCCCGGCAGCATGACCAGGCGCATCGCGATGGTGCCGGCCACCACGTTGTCACCGGTGATACTGGTGATGGCCTGCCCCATGAGCAGGAAGATCGGGCCGTAGGGTGCGGTGGTGGTGGTCCAGACCGGGCTCACATTGTCCAGCAGCACACCGGGATTCACCACCGGCCCGACCTTGTACGGGTCGAAACCGTCGCGCAACAGCGCGCCCTGCGCCAGATACGAGTACACGTCCTGGCTGAACATGGGCACCGCGAACAGCAGCGGCAGAATCCAGATGCCGACGATCACCCGCAGTTCGTTCAGCGTCACGGTGCTGCCCGGGCCGCGGCGGGCGCCGGTGCCGATGGTGATGCGTCCCAACCGGACCCACGCGATGATCATCGACAGCACACCCAGCCACACCACGATGGTGGCCAGCGCGTAGCCGTGCCCGAATCGCAGCCAGGACAGGTGGGCCGCTTCCAGCAGGGGATCGCTGCGGCGCACCGCGCCGGCGCCCAAGCCGCCGAAGGTGATCAGAACCGCGCCCCAGAAGCCGAGCAGGGCGGCGTGGCCCTCGGGGCTGCGGAAGAAGTCGCCCGCCCAGCGCACCCACCAGCGCACGGTGTGCACGGCCGGCTCGGGGACCGGCACGGTGGTCACCGGCACCGTGGTAACGGTGCTGGTCATCGGCGCTGTCGCGGGGGCAGTGTCCATATCGGGGGTCGGCATGGTTCGTCTTCCCCCCGGGAATGTCGGTGCGGTGCGGAACCGCGGGAGTGGTCAGTTCGCGGGCCAGTTTAATGGGTTGTCGGCAACCCTAGCGCGCCGGTCGGCGCCGTGGCGCCGTCGGCGTGCCGGAAGGGGCCGGTAATGCGTTCGGCGGCCAGTTTTCCCGACAGCAGCGCGGTCGGCACGCCGACCCCCGGCGTGGTCCCGCATCCGGCCAGCACCACGTTGGCCGGGGTGCGAGCGAGATTGCGGGTGCGGAACGGTCCGGTCTGGCGGAACAGGTGCGCGGCCGAGAACGGAGTTCCGGCGATCATTCCGTGCTCATGCCACGTCTGCGGCGTGTCGAGGTGATCGACGGTGAAATGTCCGGCGATACCCCGGTATCCGCGCTGCTCCAGTACGGCCAGCAGTTCTCGCAGGTACGCCGGTCCCAGACGCGGCCAATCCAGGGGCGCGGCATCGAGATTCGGGCACGGCGCCAGCACCGACAGCGGTTCGTAGCGTCCGGTGGGCCGTTCGACGAATTGGCCGGGATCGCTGAGCGCGGGCCGGGTGATCAGCAGCGACGGATCGCTCATCAGTCGCCCGCGGCCGCGCCGGGCGGCGATTTCGGCGAACGTCTCCTCCCAGGCCCGGCCGAAATCGATGGTGTGGTGGGCCTGTAGCGGCCACCGCGCCGCCACCTCGGCCGGGATGGTGCCGTGCGCGACCACCGCGGAAGGTGCCGCCCGCAACGGACGGTGCCGGCGAATGCCGAAACGGCTCAGCGAGCCGAGATCGGCGGTCAGGACCACCGCATCGCAGTCGAAGTCGCGCCCGTCGGCGGTGCGGACCCGCCGTGCGCGCCCGGCGTGGTAATCGATACCGCTGACCTCGCAGTTCAGTTCCAGCTGCCCACCGGCGCCGGTGAACGCGGCCGCCAGCGTCGCGGTGATCGCCCGCATGCCGCCGACCGGGTAGTAGACGCCCAGCGAGGTGTCCATATGCGGAATCGCGCCGTAGACGGCCAACGCCTGCGCGGGTGCAGTCCCGGCGTAGAGAGCCTGAAAGGTGAACAGCCGCGCCAGCTTCGGATCGCCCAGGATGCGCTCGACCCGCGGGCCCAGCCGGCCGAACGCGCCCAGCCGCACCAGTTCCCACAGCGCCGCGCGCTTCTCGGGTATGCGGACCATATCGAGCGGGGAATCGAAATTGGTGTCCATGAACTGGTCGTAGGCGCCGGCGTAGATCCGGGCCAGCCAGTCCCGCAGGTTCCGATAGCGTTGTGCTTGTGCGTCTCCGCATGCGCGGCGCACCTCGGCCGCCATTCGCTCCGGATCCGGATACACCCCGATCACGCTGTCGTCGGCGAAATGCGCCTGGTAGGCGGGATCGAGTCGGTGGATCCGCAGTCCGTGGGCGGCGGTGTCGGTGCCGACCGCGGCCAGCGCCTCGTCGATGAGCCCGGGCAGGGTGAGAACCGTTGCGCCGGAATCGATCTCGTAGTCCGGCCCGCGATAGAGGCCGACTCGCCCGCCCGGATGATCGGCGCGTTCGAGCAGGGTCACCCGGCGCCCGGCTCCGGTCAGATACAGCGCCGCCGCCAGCCCGGACAGGCCGGCGCCCACGACGACGATCCGATCGCACCGTCCGGCAACGGTTTTCACGACACCCGCCTGGTCGCGGCCAGCGCCATCGCGCGCAGCCGATCGCCGGCCTCGGGGGTGACCGAGCTGGCCGCCAGCGCGCCGAGGCCGCGGTCGGTCAGTTCGGTGATGCGGCGCTCGACATCGTCGACGGCGCCGAGCCCGGTGATGAGGTCGCGCAACCGGGTGACCTGATCGGGAGCGAGGTCGGTGCCCAGCGACGAGCGCAACAGCCGCGCCGCGGCGGGATCGGTGGCGTCGGCGCGGCGCAGCGCCTCGGCGACCAGGACCGTGCGCTTTCCCTCGCGCAGGTCGTCACCCGACGGTTTGCCGGTGACGGCCGGATCGCCGAAGACGCCGAGCAGGTCGTCACGCAACTGGAACGCGATGCCGATATCGGTGCCGAACTCCCGGTAGGCGGCAATCAGCTCCGGATCGGCCCCGGCCAGCGCGGCGCCCAGATGCAGCGGCCGCTCCACGGTGTAGGCGGCGGTCTTGTACCGGTTGATCCGCAGCGCGGCGGCCACGGAATCGTCGGCGCCGGCCTCACCGTGCACGTCGAGCAGCTGGCCGCCCATCACCTCGGTGCGCATCGCTGCCCACACCGGCGCGAACCGCGCCCGGGCCGCGGCGTCCAGGCCGGCGGCGGCGATCATGTCGTCGGCCCACGTCAGCGCCAAATCGCCGATCAGGATCGCCACGCTCACTCCGAAATGCGCCGAATCGCCACCCCAGCCGTGGTCGCGGTGGCGATCTTCGAAGTCCACGTGCACGGTCGGGAAGCCGCGCCGGGTGCGCGAGGAGTCGATGATGTCGTCGTGGATCAGCGCGCACGCCTGCACCAGTTCCAGGGCCGCGCACGCGGTGAGCACCGATTCGGCCTGATCACCGGATGGATCGCCGCCCGCGCCGAGCCATCCGGTCCAGGCGAACGCCGGTCGGGTCCGTTTGCCGCCGCGCAGCACGAAATCCTCGAGGGCGGCCGTCGCGGAGATGACCACCGGCCCCAGTTCGGCGACCAGTTCGCGGCGGTCGGCGAAGAATCCGGTCAGCGCCTGTTCGACCGCGCGCACCAGCGACGCGGAGTCGTTCGGCGCCGGACGTGCCGGGCTGGCCGGACCAACGGACAACGCAACCTCCAGGTAGTTCGTCGTATCGGCGAGCCGATGCCGGGTACGCCGGGGCGGCTCCGGCGTGCCGAGGATGTGGCCGGGGCGAGACCCTGTGTATGCACCGGCGACGGCTGCGGCGGTCCCGGCCGGTCGTCGCGGGGAAGTCGTATCGCGGCGTCCAGCGGCCCACCGTGAACCTTACTGCGTCGGTTCCGTCGCCCGACAGCGCCGTAGCCGGTGCGTGACCGGCACCGCATCGCATCGGACGGGAGACATCGCGGCCGGTCGGCCGGTCCGTGCGCGACCGTCTCGTGGCGCTCGGGGTGGTCGGTCGACGGATCGCAGGCGGGTGGGGACCGCCGGCCCGGCGCCGTCGGGGCGGACGGTGGGCCGCGACGCCGATGCACAGCTCCGGCCGCAGGCGCACCGGCCGCTGGACCGGCGCGGATCCGGGCCGGGCGGCCCGTCCGAAGAGGTCGTCCTACTACACTGGACCGGTGAGTTTCGACAATGTACGGGGACGATCGACCCCAGGCCGACCTTCCCGGACGCCGTCCGGAACTCCCTCCGTGGTGGGGCAGCTGGGCCGCCGCCCCGACGGCACCATCCCGTTCTCGGTGGAATTCAATCCGCCGCGCGATGCCGCGGCCGAGGCGCGGCTGTGGCGCGCCGCCCGCGAATTCGAGCGGATGCATCCGGCGTTCGTATCGATGACCTACGGGGCGGGCGGATCCACCCGCGATCGCACCGCGCGCATCACCGGGCAGCTGGCCCGCGAAACCACACTGCTGACCGTCGCGCATCTGACCGCGGTCGGGCACAGCGTGGCCGAACTGCGGTCCATCGTCGGCAGCTACGCCGATGCCGGCATCCGCAACATGCTCGTACTGCGCGGCGACCCGCCGGGCGATCCGCTGGGGGAGTGGCGCAAACATCCCGACGGTGTCGAATACGCCGAGGAACTGGTCCGCATGGTCTGCGAGCTCGGCGACTTCCACGTGGGAGTGGCGTCGTTCCCGCAGGGCCACTACCGGTCTCCCGACCTGGAGCACGACACTCGCTACCTGGTCTCGAAACTGCGTGCGGGAGCGGAGTATTCGATCACGCAGATGTTCTTCGACGTGGAACACTATCTGCGCCTACGGGATCGGGTCGCGGCCTACGACGCCGAACAGGGCGCCAAGCCCATCATTCCCGAGCTGATGCCGATCACCTCGCTGCGCACCGTGCAGCGGGCCGAGGAGTTGTCGGGCCGGCCGCTGCCCGCGCGGGTCATGCAGCGGCTCGAGCAGGCGGCCGGAAACGATCCGGAGGCCAATCGCAACGCCGTGCGCGCGGTGGGCATCGAGATCGCCACCGAGATCGGGCAGCGACTGATCGACGAGGGTGCGCCCTGCCTGCATTTCATCACCTTGAACTTCGCCAAGGCGACCACCGAGGTGCTCACCAACCTCGGCTATACGGTGACCCCGGCGGCCGTCAGCGCCTGATCGGCGTTTCGCGGGCGAGTTGCCGCGCATTCGCCGCCACCGGCGGTACCCTCTCGTGCACCGTGACGACGCGGAGGTCCCCGAGTCATGCTGTGCGGCCCGGCGGACCGACCCTGGTGCGGATGTTCCGCCGAACTCAGGAGAACCCCGATGGCCGTGGTGACCAGTCTCGTCCGTCTTTCCGCAGCGCTCACCGTGACCGGTGCGCTGACCTTCGCCGGCGCCGCCGCCGCGACCGCCGCCCCGCCCGACCCTGCCGCCACCATCGCTGCCGTGGGCCAGAACCCGGCGGCGGCGACGGATTTGCTGACCGCCTATCAGACCGCGGTCGAATCGCTGAAACAGCTGGGCATCCAGCCGTTCCTGTATCCGTCCGGGTCGGCGTTCTGCCAGGACGGCAGCACCCTCGGACTCGTCCCGGCGCTGGCCGGTGCGGTACCCGGGCCGTGGCCCAAGCTGGCGGTGCCGGTGCCCGGGCTGGATCTGTCCGCGGTGAAGGCCGGGCAGACGATGTTCGCCTTCGTCCCCTACGGCATGGGCCCCGACGGCGCCGACACCACCGGTATGCAGGTGGCCTGGTTCAACGTGTCCAACGGCCGCGGCGGATTCGCCGCGATGGGCCCGCTGTCCCAGGTCGTCGGCTCGATGGTGCCGCCGAATCTGCCGCCGGAGGTGCGCCCGGCGTTCGAGCAGGCGATCCGCAACTTCTTCCTGGCGGCGCTGCCGGTCGGCGGCGTGCGCGCGGTGCCGGTGGACACCGGCTCAGGAATGGTGCTGGCGGCGGTGTTCGGCACGGTCCGCAACGGCGCCAACACCTGCGCGTTCCTGCCGACGGTCGGCGTTACCTCGGTGCCCTGAGTTCGGCGCGCCCGGGCCGGGAACGGTCCGGGCCGTCCGGCACCGGGCGGCCCTTCCAGCGCAGCGCCCCGCGCCGATGCAACAGCCACGACCGGCCCGACAGGCGCAGATACGCGCCGATCGACACCGGATGTGCCAGCGCCGCACCGATATCGGCGCCGCGCGGCAGCGTCCCGGATTCCAGTGAGCGGGCCAGCAGCCGGCTCGCGACACCCGCGCCGTAGCCGGCGACACCGATCCGCCGGATCCGGCCGCGACCGAACAGCGCGGCGAGGGCGGGCAGCACGTACGCGACCGCGGCCACCGTATCCACCGCCAGGGTGCCGGCCGGGCCGCCGTAGGCCGACCACAGCCAGCGGGTGTAGCCGCCCTCGACTTCGGCCGCGCCGCGGTACATGCGGGTACTCGCCAGTGTCCCCGCCGCCGCCAGCACGGTGCGATGTCCGGCGCGGCGCAGCACCCGCGCCAGCGCCAGATCCTCGGTGATCGAACCGGCCACCGCCGCATGCCCGCCCACCGCGCGATAGACCGCGGTGTCGAAGACGAGGAACTGCCCGCAAGCCACCGCGGTCGACGGCCGCAGGCCGCGATCGGCGAGCCGTACCGGCAGCGTCGTGGCCCACGACCAGCACAGCAGCGGCTGCACCAGCGCCTCCGCGAGCGATCCCGCCCGCTGATACGGCCAGGGAGACACCGAACCCGCACCGCTGCGGCGCAATTCGCTCACCGCCGCGGCGATCGCCTGCGGGCGCAGCCGTACGTCGGCGTCGAGGAAGATCAGGACGCCGGGCGGCGGGTCGGCGGTGACACCCGCGAGTTCGGCCAGCCGCGCGCAGGCCGCGTTCTTGCCGGTCCATCCGGGTTCGGGGTCGGTGTCGGCGGCGACCACGGTGAATCGATCGTCGTCACCGATCGCCTCGACGGCGGCCGCGAAGGTGCCGTCGGTGGATCCGTCGTCGAGGATCCAGATCCGCATGCGCGAAACACCTTGCTGGGCACGCAGATCCGCGATCAGCCGCGGTAGTCGTGGTGCTTCGTCGCGGGCCGGGATCGCGATGATCACCGGCTCGATCGCGGGGGTGGCATCGGCCCGCAGCCGCCGCATGCCGAGCCGGTTCACCAGTGCCATCGCACATCCCGCGCCGGCCACGATCGCGCCCGCCGTGACGAGCGGCTCGACGACCGACCGCGCACCGAGCCGTGTCATGTGGCCGTTCCCGGCTGGGCCGAGACGGCGGAGACGGTGCTCACGGACGCCCATCGTGGTCCCTGATCAGGCGTCCTGCTTCACCCGCGGACGCCACGGCGGCGTGGGGTTGCGATTCAGATACGCCAGCACCGCGACCATGGCGGCCACCGCGAGGGTGATGCCACCGACGATGCCAGCCCATCCGGCGAAGGAGCGGGTGTTCGGGTCGGCGTAGTTGACCTCGGCGCGCACGGTGCTCACATCGCCGGCCGGCAGCTTCCACGAGACCGTCGAATCGCCCTGGCGAGTGCCGTTGGTGGTGGCCACCCGGGCCGGGAAGGCGACGGTGAACTGCACGTCGGAACCCTGCGGCGGAACGGATTTCAGGTCGACCCGGCCGGTGAGAGTGACCTTGTCGCCGGTGCGGATGAACTGCAGGTTGAACATGCCCTGCGTCTGATCCGACAGCGCGCCCAGCTGCTGCACCTCGCCGAAGGTCAGGTCGTCGAAGTAGACCTGGCTGCCGACGTAGCCGTCCTGGCTGTAGGGCTCGACCCGGATCTTCGCGGCCAGGGTTTCGGGGGCCTTCAGCTCGGGGCCCTTGTCCTTGTCGTTGGCCGGGATCACGGCGGCCACCAGATGGCCGGACACGCGGTCGTTGGAGGACACGCCCATCGATACCTGGACCCGCAGGCAGCCGGTCAGCAGCGGCGCCAGCAGCAGCGCCAGCAGGGCTACGGACCAGAGGCGATGACGCCGGGTTCGCCGCGGCGTGTGGGTCGACTCTGGCATCGATGGTGTCGGACTCGGCTGCACGGCACACATCGTGCCATGAGCCGCAGTGATCGTCGGCACGCGACGGGCGTTTACGGCGGCGCGGGCAGCCGGTCGCGGTGCCGCGCCGCCCGCAGCACCCATACCGCCGTGGGTAGCGCCACCAGCCCGAGACCGATCAGGCCGTACCCCGCGGACGCGGGCAGATCCAGGAACACCGCATGGGCCAGGGCCGATCCGAACCACGTCCACAACAGCACCGCGATCGGTACCGCGGGTCCGGCGCCGCGCGGTGCGCAACGGCGTTCGAGCGCCGCGAGCAGTGTCGCCATCAGGGCGCCGACTGCGAACCAGCCGACGTAGTTCGTATACGGGATATCGCCGATTCCCGGCAGGCCCGGATGGGCCGAACACCAGGTCCACTGCCCGTCGGCCACCATCTGCGGGTCGAGGTAGAGGTCCCAGCCCACCGCACCCACGGCCGTCGCGGCGACGCGGGTGGCGGTGCGGCGGCACAGCAGCCCGGTCGCCACCCAGATGGGGTAGAGACCGCCGACCCAGGCCACCGGCACGAGCAGCGGCACCTGCGCGAGATCGGGACCGAGCCGCCCGTGCGCGTAGTGGTAGCAGCCGAACGGGAATCCGCTTGCGGTGCCGATCATCTCGGCGACCGCGCCGACGCCGCCGACGATCATCGCGTAGCCGGCCGCCCAGCCGATGCCCCGGGCCACCCAGGCGTGCAGCAGTGCGGTGGCCGCCGACAGCGCGACGATCAGGATCGTCACCCGATCGCGCGCCGAGCCGTCGGTGAGGGGATAGGCGATCTGGGCCGCGACCCAGGCCACGGCGGTCACCGCCGGCCATTGCCGCGCCGTCATCGCCGAGTGAAGCGACCGCGGCGCAGCGATCGCAGCACCAGCTCCGCCGCGGTGCGCCCGCTGGCGCCCGACACTCCGCCGCCGGGGTGGGTGGAGGCGCCGGTCAGATACAGCCCGGGCGCCCCCGGCACCTTCTGTCCGGACAGTTCCGGAATCGGCCGCCAGAAGAACATCTGATCCATCGACATCTCCACATGCATGACATTGCCGCCGATGAGCCCCAATTCGGTCTCCAGATCGGCGGGTGTCTGCACATACCGCTGCCGCACCGAATCGGCGAAACCGGGTGCGTAGGAATCGACTTCGGCGATGATGCGGTCGGCCTCGCGCTCACCGTGCGCGCTCCACTCGCTGCCGTCGGCGAGCCGGTGCGGATGCCACTGCGCCCACAGTGACAGCTGATGTTCGCCGGGCGGTGCGATCGTGGGGTCGAGGGCGCTGAAACTCATGGCCAGCACCACCGGACGCGGCGGCAGTTCCCCGGCCAGCGCGGCGGCGTGGGCGAGTCGCAACTGCCGTCGATCGGTCACCAGCAATTGCAGTCCGCGCGTCGACTCCTCCGGTGTGGCACCGGGGTATACGGGGAGGGCGGAGGTCGCGGTCCGCACGACCATGCCGATGCCGGGGCCGACCCGGATACGCCGCCGCCAGTCGGCGAGAACGGTGTCGTCGAATCCGCCGCGCCGCAACAACTCCAGGGTGGTGAGCACGTGTGTGCCGGAAATCACGCTGCGGGCGGACAGGTCGCGGCCGCTCGCCGTGCGCACCCGCCAGCCCTCGCCCGAGCGGCGCAGTTCGGTTACCTCGTCACCGGCCGAGACGGTGCCACCGTCGGCGCGCAGCCGCGCCACGAGTGCCGTGGTGAGCGCACCGCTGCCGCCGACCGCGCGGCCGGGCGGGAGCGTGTGCATCAGGGCGGCGAAACCGGCCATCGGCGCGGTGCCGGGTTCCGACATCGGCGGTCCGGACTGCGCGCCGAACCAGGCCAGCGCCGCCTTCAGCCGTTCGTCGTCGAACCAGCTGTCCAGCAAGGCATCTCCGGACTGCAGGAATTCCCGCGACAGCGCGCTGCCGCCGCCCCGGGCGTCGAGGCCCCAGAACGCGCGCAGGAACCGGCCCGGTGTCGGCGCACCGCCGAACGCCCGCATCACCCGCTGGGCCCGGGGACCCCACGTACGGACGAACCGCCGGTAGGCCTCGGCCTCGCGGGGACCGCAGGCCCGTTCGATCGAGGCGCAGGTGCGGTCGACATCGCGGTGGAAGACGATCGGCCGGGCATCCGAGCCCACCGGTGCGGGGGCGAAAGCCCAAGGGTCGCAATCGATGTAGCGCAGGCCGAACTTCTCCAGCTCGAGTTCCTCGATGATGCCGGTGTGGCGGATCATGATGTGCGCCGAGGAACCGCGGTCCATGAGATGGCCCGGGAAGCGCTCGACCGTCGACACCGCGCCACCGAGCACCTCGTCGCGCTCGAGTACCTCGACCGGATGTCCCGCGCGTGCCAGATAGCAGGCCGCGACCAGTGCGTTGTGGCCGGAGCCCAGAACCAGTGTCGTCACTGTTCGGGCGTCCGTAACGGCAGCCGGCGGCCGAGCACGGCGAAGCGCCGGGTATCGCCGGAGAAGACGAAATGCCGGACCACATCGGTGAATCCCTGCCGGCGATACAGCCGCCAGGCGCGGTTGGCCTCGTGGTCGACCTCCGGGGTGGACAGCAGCACCGCCGCCTCCGTGCGCTGCTCGAGCAGCCGGACCAGCAGGGTCTCGCCGATACCGCGGCCCTGAGCGGACGGATGGACGTGCAGTTCGGTGAGTTCGAAGTAGTCCGACAGCAGGGCCCGCGCGGTCTGCTCCGGCCAGCCCGAGCGGCGCATGCCGGTGTGGACCTGCTGATGCCACCACTGGTGCGGCGCGCCGCGATAGCCGTAGGCGATCGCCACGATCGGCGCGGTACGCAGATCGACCTGGCCGCTGTCGTCGGGGACCACCGCGGCGACGGCCTGCCAGCCCGGCCGGGTGGTGTGTTCGGCCCACATCGGGGCGCGGTGGTGTTCGGTGCCGCGTGGATAGTCCATCGCCGCGACGTACACGGCGAGGGCGTCGTGCAGCCGGTGGCGCAACGTCGCGGCCGAGAGGTCGACGACGACGGGCGCGGGGGTGTGGCGGGGCCTGACGGCGGTCATGAGCGGGGAGCCATATCTTCGGGGCCGTCTCTGTCTGTCGAAGGTGTCTGTGGTGTCGGGGCGGGCGTCGGAGTTGGGTGCGTGGGGTGCGGGGGTCCCCATCCAGGGTGCGCGGCGCGCGTTCGGCGCGAAAGTCTGTCGGTGGTCGTCTCTATATTCACATTCAATTGAAACGTTCGAATACCCGTTCGGTTCGGCACGGTCGACCGGGCGCGGTATGCGAAATGTGGAGGTGTCGAGATGGCTGGTCGGATGGACGATCCACGACGTGCCGGCCGGGCGGGCGGACTGCTCGACCGGGCGGACACGATGGTGCAGCAGGCCTGGGCCGAACCCGATCCGCGTGAGCGGCTGCGCAGCGCCTACCTCGCGGCGCTGCGCGGGGCCGGGGCGGTGCTGGCCGCGACCGGTGCCGACCGCGCACCGCGGGCCCGCTCCCGCAACGCCTGGGTGCTGATGCAGCAGGCCGCACCGGAATTCGTGATGTGGTCGGACTACTTCAGTTCCTTCTCCGAGACCCGTGCCGCGCTCGAGGCCGGACTGGACCGGGCGATCAGCGATACCCAGGCCGACGAGTTCGCCTCGCGGGTGGAGGCATTCCTGCGCGATGTGGAGGATGCGCTGGCGATTACGGCGGCCCGGTTGCGTCCCGCGCCGGGCTGGCTCGCCGACGGTACGGCGTGAACATCGGCGAGTAGGTGGTAGCGCACTGATCGAACTCGTATCATTGGTGGCAGTAGCCGCCAAGGTCGGCTACTTGTCGTCTACCCGGAGGCGACAACCAGGACCTAGTGCCGGGGGAGGTACCGTGCCACTCTCCGAGCACGAGCAGCGCATGCTCGAACAGATCGAGAGCGCGCTCTATGCTGAGGACCCTAAATTCGCCTCGACCGTGCGTGGTGGTCGGCTTCGCTCTGCCACCGGAAGACGCAGACTTCAGGCGGCCGCGCTCTTCGTCCTCGGCCTCGTTCTTCTCATTGCGGGAATCGCCCTGCCCGTCAAGCCCGGCGGATTCCCCATCATCAGTCTGCTCGGCTTCATCGTGATGTTCGGCGCGGGTGTGCTGTTGCTGCTGGGCGGCTCGGGTATGACCAAGAGCGGCCGAGGCAGCGGCGACGCCCCCTCCGGTCCCGGTGGCATTCCCGGCCGTGCGGCAAAGGGTAAGCAACGCAAGGCCGGTGGCTTCTCCGCCCGCATGGAAGATCGGTTCAGGCGCCGCTTCGAGCAGGACAGCTGAGCCTCCGCTCGCGTCCGCGGGAGCGGAGGCGAGCGGCCGAATGTGGTTGCGCGATGATTGCCGTGCCCAGCGGCGAGTAGCCGACAACTGAACCGCCTCGAACGACACGCCGTGATGTGCGGCGTGTCGTTTTTCTTTCGCGGAGTGATCCGGATCGCGTTCACGGGGTGGCGGATTCGTCGGTCCCCGCATTTCCCCACCTTTCCCCACCCCCGGTCCCCACTCTCGCCCACCACCGGCCGGGGCCGCTCCCAGCTGCGGGTTTGCTGATGGTTGTCGGGCTGCCCGGCTCGCCGGCGGCGCGTGTCGGGGGAACTCGACGAAATCTCCCCACCGCGGTGATAGCTGAGTTGACCTGCTCAATCCCCGAGCCGGGGACCGAGATCACCGCGGCTTTCGATTGAAAGTGGGGGAAAGTGGGGTAATGTGGAGCGCGCACTGATAAGAGCGCCGACCAGACGAGGTGATCGAGCGGGAGGTGTCGAGACTGTGTTTCTCGGTACCTACACGCCTCGCCTGGACGACAAAGGGCGACTGACGTTGCCTGCGAAGTTTCGCGACGAACTGGCGGGAGGGTTGATGGTCACGAAAGGTCAGGACCACAGCCTTGCCGTCTATCCCAAAGAAGAGTTCACCGCCCTGGCGCGGCGAGCCGCGGCGGCGTCCCGAAGCAACCCGCAGGCAAGGGCTTTCGTTCGCGCCTTGGCGGCGTCCACGGACGAGCAACGTCCCGATGGGCAGGGCCGGATCACGTTGTCGGCCGAACATCGCCGCTACGCGAATCTGTCCAAGGACTGCGTGGTGATCGGCTCGGTCGATTTCCTCGAGATTTGGGACAAACAGGCGTGGGATTCCTACCTCGCCGAGCACGAGGAGGACTACTCGCTGGCAGGAGACGAGTCGCTGGGCGGAATTTTCTGATCCGAGACAGGCGAGTGCCCTGCGGCCTCTGCCCGGCACGGACCCTGACGTACTTCCCCAACGCCAGGTGCCGTGTTCGGTCAGAGACCCCGGGGCATTGGCTGTCCACTCGTTAGACCATCCACCCGTCGCAAGCACCGTGAGCCAGGATCCGGGAGGTCGAGGTGAACCATGACAGCGACCGCCCCCGCCATGTTCCGGTTCTTTTGCGTCGTGCCGACGAAATCCTCGGCCCCGCACTGGAATCCGGCGGAGTCCTGGTCGACGCCACGCTCGGTTTGGGCGGGCATGCCGAACATTTCCTGCGGACCTATCCCGCGATCCGCCTGATCGGGCTGGACCGCGATACCGAGGCGCTGCGCCTGGCCGGTGAGCGGCTCGCGCCCTTCGCCGATCGAATCACGCTGGTGCACACCAGATATGACGGCCTGCCCGGCGCGCTGCGCCAGGCCGGGCTGCCCGAACGAGGCTCCGTGCGCGCGGTGCTGATGGATCTCGGTGTGTCCTCGATGCAGCTCGACGAGGCCGAGCGGGGCTTCGCCTATTCGGTGGACGCCCCGCTGGACATGCGGATGGACCCGACGTCCGACCTCACCGCGGCGGATGTGCTCAACACCTACAGCCACGGCGATCTGGCCCGGATCCTGAAAACCTATGGCGAGGAACGCTTTGCGGGCCGGATCGCGAGTGAGATCGTCCGCCGGCGCGCGCAGCGGCCGTTCACGACCAGTGCCCAACTGGTGGAACTGCTCTACGACGCGATCCCGGCGGCAACCCGGCGCACCGGCGGGCACCCCGCCAAACGCACCTTCCAGGCCCTGCGGATCGAGGTCAATCGCGAACTCGAGTCGCTCGAGGCCGCGGTGCCGGCGGCGTTGGCGGCGCTGGAGGTCGGCGGCCGGATCGTCGTCATGTCCTACCAGTCGCTGGAGGACAAGGTCGTCAAACAGATCTTCGCGCAGGCCTCGGCCTCGCGCACACCATTGGACCTGCCCGTCGAATTGCCCGGCATGGGACCGGAATTCGCGATTCTGACCAGGGGCGCGGAGAAGGCGAGCGAAACGGAGATCGAGGAGAACCCACGCGCGGCGCCGGTGCGCATGCGGGCCGCGGAGCGAATACAGGCGGCCGGGTGACAGCGATCCGGCGACGGGGGTATTGCCGGATCGGCAGCACTACGACGGGCAGTCCCACAGGAAATCGGTAGGGGAGGCAGGAATATGAGCGTGCGGACACGGGTGGACGCACCACAGCGGACGCAGCGGTCCGCGCCGCGGCGAGCGCACAGCGCCGACCGCGTGAAATCCGGTGCGGCCCAACGCGCCTATGCGCGCCGGCGCAATCGGGCGGGGGAGCGCGTGCTTCCGCCGCTGCCCCGGCGCGCCGGGTCGATGATGGCCGGGCGGCTGCCGTTCGTGGCGGCGATTCTCGCCCTGCTCGGCTGCGGTCTGCTCGCGACCCTGGTGCTGACCACGCATGCCGCCGAGGACAGCTATCAGCTCAGCGACGCCCGCCGCATCAACCGGCAGTTGCTCGACGAGCGTGCGGCACTGCAGCGTGAGGTGGAGGCCGCCGACTCGGCGCCCGAACTGGCCAACCGCGCACGCGAGCTGGGCATGATCCCGGCCAAGGATCCCGCCCGCCTGCTCGTGGCTCCCGACGGTTCGGTGACGGTGGTCGGCAAGGAGACACCGGCCGAGGGCGCGCCGGTGCCGCCGCTGAACACGACTCCCGCCAAGCCGGGTGCGCTGCCGCCGAAACTCGCTCAGGCTCAAGGGGAACGGCTGGTCCCGGTGACCACGACCCCCGCCCCGCCGGCTCCCGCTCCCGGTCCGGCCGATCAGAATCCGCCCCCGGCGCCGACGACGACAGCGCCGCATCCGCCGGCCCAGCCGACGCAGGTTCCGGCACCGGTACAGGCCGCACCGGCGGCGCCGGCCGCACCTCCGGCCGGGACTCAACCGGCGGCACAGGCGGCCCCGGCCGCACCCGCTGCCGAACCGGAGCCCGCGGCGCAGGCGGCGCCGGTCGCACCCGCGGGTATCCAACCGACGGCACCGGCCGGTCCGCCCGCGCCCGTAGCACCCGCCGCGCAGCCGGCCGGCACTCAGCCGGTGGTCCAGGCGGCACCCGAGGGGGCCGATCGATGACCGGCCG
>NZ_JBMVFU010000024.1:0-117565 GCF_049538315.1 Nocardia sp. AB354
GCAATTGACCGGACATGGTCAAACTGGGGCGCGTCGAGCCGGCGGTGGCCTCGCCGGAAGCGCCCGGTGCGGCGACGGGCCCCCGGGACGCGGTAGACCCTGGCGAGGCGGCAGAACCCGGCGTGGCAACAGACATTGGCGAAAACTTCCTTCCCCGCCCGTTTACTGCGCTGCCTTTATAACGTAACCGTAACGAGACCCCGATGGATGTATTTCGCTCATCCTCGTGACAAATGAGGATGTCACCCGGGTGCGCGCTGGTGAGCGGTCACAACTCGGCCGCCGGTTGGAACGGACCGGTCAGGTCGGCGCTCCCGCCGATCAGCAGCCGCTTGAGCACCTTGCCGGTCTCACCGCGCGGCAGTGCCGACAGGAAGGTGACATCGCGCGGCACCGAGAACCTGCTCAGCCGGTTGCGGACGTAGGTGCGGATCATGTCCGGGTCCAGGCCCGAACCCTCGCGCTTGACGATGAACGCGGCCAGCCGCTGCCCGAATTCGTGGTCCGGCACCCCGATCACGGCCACATCGGCGATCTGCGGCAGATGTGACAGCGCCTCCTCCACCGGCCGCGGGAAGACGTTCTCACCGCCCGAGATGATCATCTCGTCGTCGCGGCCGGCGATGAACAGCCGCCCGTCGGCGTCCAGATACCCCAGATCGCCGGTGTCGAGCATGCCGTCGGTCTCGTCCGGCGGCGCCGAATTGACGTATCCGTCGAACAGCATGTGATTGCCCACGTAGATGCGTCCGGTCGCGCCGACCGGCACGGGCGTGCGATCCGGGCCCAGCACAGCGATTTTGGTGCCGAGTGGTGGCCGCCCGGCGGTGGTCGGCGCGGTCCGCAGATCCTCGGGCGTGGCGATGGTCGCCCACGACACCTCCGTGGAGCCGTAGATGTTGTAGAGCACATCGCCGTAGTTGTCGGCGAACCGCAGCACGGTGGCACCGGCCAGCGGCGCCCCGCAACTCGCCGCGATCCGCAGGCTGGAGGTGTCGTAGCGGGCCCGCACATGGGTCGGCAGGTCCAGGATCCGCTGCACCATGGTCGGCACCAGAATCACCGTGCCGACCCGGTTTTCGGCTATCCGGCGCAGGGTGTCGCGGGCATCGAACTGCTCGGGCAGCACGACGGTGGCGCGCAGCGCGGTACTCAACTGCAGGGCGGCCAGCCCCCAGGTGTGGAACAGCGGTGCCGGGATGAGCATGGTGTCGTTCATGCGCAGCGGAATGCGCGACAGTAGCGCCGCCACCGTGGCGAAGCCCTTGGCGTGCGGGCGGCGCGCACCCTTCGGGGTGCCGCTGGTCCCGGAGGTCAGCACGATCAACCGGCCCGGCCGCGCCGGTCTGTCGAAACCGTTGTCGCCCTCGGTGATCAGATCCTCGATGGTGGTGCGCCCGGGTGCGCCGTCGTCGGTGGCGATGCGCACGATGTCGGAATGCAGGTAGTGGATCAGTTCTTCCAGCTCGGCGTCGACGAAGACGTGCGCCAGCCGGTGCCGCTGCACGATTTCCTCGATCCGCCGGGCCGACAGGCCCGCGTTGAGCAGGATCGTGTCCACGCCGAGTTTGCCTGCCGCGACCATGGTTTCGACCATGCCGGCGTGATTGCGAGCCAGCAGGCCGATCGCGTCGCCGGTGCGCAGGCCCAGGCCGGCCATGCCGCCCGCCAGTGCGGTGCTGCGCCGGTCGATGTCGGCGAAGGTGCGACTGCGCCGATCGTCGACGACGGCGATGCGGTGGGGGGAATGCGCGGCCGCGGCCGCGTAGCCGCCGGCGAGATTGAAACCCCACCGGGCGAGTCCGCGCAACTGCCCGACACTGCGATCCGGCCGCGCCGTGTGCACCACGCCCGTTCCGAGGATGTGGCGAGCCACGTCCGCGCGCCGCCGCAGCGGAGAGTTCTCGCGGTTGATCACGACCGAAGTCGGTGCGGCCGTGACCAGTTCGCGCAGCCGCCGCAGCCCGGCGTCGAGCCAGGCCAGCGCGCCGGCGGTCGAGGCGCGCGCGGCGACCGGATGTATCCGGCCGGCGGCGAAACAGGTGATCACGACCCGGGTGCCGCCCTCGATATCGCGCAGCCGCACGGAGGCGAAACTTCCGGTCGCCGCGCAGTACAACTCGAAGGCCTCCCCGCGCGGGCCCACCCGCACAGTCAGCGAGAGCATCCGGATCTCGGTGTCGGCGGTTCCGATGCGCAGCTGCCACAGCGGCGCGCCGGCCACGGTCTCGAGCCGTTCACAGACGCCGATCCCGGTGAAGATGCGCGGATACAGCTGCGGGTCCATGAGCAGCTCCCAGACGGCGCTGCGCTCGACCGGCAGCTCGACGGCGGTGTCGAAAACCTCGGTAGCCAACTTCTTACACTTCTCGCGGGCCGGTTCTTCGAGCACACCGGCGGGAATTCCTTTGTAACCGGGATTGATTTCGCGCAGAAGATGCCTTGTGACAATTCCCGGAGCGCCCGGGGGCACGGTTGTGAGTTGGCCGCCGATCGTCCGATGCGTGATGTGCGTCGCAGTCCGGAACGGAACGTCGTCCACCGCCCCGATCGTTGAGCCAGCGGCTGTCCCGCGTCACAACGGTGCCGGACCCCGCCGGAAAAGGATGTGTGAGCTGGATGAGCAGGCGATTCGGGTCACGGTATCGGCGCCTGCCGGTGCTGTGCCTGGCGCTGGCGGCCGTGGTGGCGCTGTCGAGCGGCGTCGCCGCGGCGACCGACTCGGCGTCCGCGGACGGATCCCGGATCGACCGGATCATCGATACCGACGCCCGCCACGCCACGCTCGTCGTGTACTCGGCGGCCATGGACCGCACGATCAGCATGCGGGTACTGCGCCCGGTCGACACCTCGCGGCCGGCCCCGGTGCTGTATCTGCTCGACGGCGCGGAGGACGGTACCGGACCCGGCGGCATCGAAACCTCGTGGGAAACCCGCACCGACATCGACGCTTTCACCGCCGACAAGGACGTCACCGTGGTGAACATCCTCGACGGCCGCTACACGTACTACACCGATTGGCTCGCCGACGATCCGGTGCTGGGCCGCAACGAATGGACGACCTTCCTGACGCGGGAACTTCCGCCGCTCGTCGACGCCGCGCTGCGCACCTCGGGCCGCAATGCGATTGCGGGGGTGTCGATGTCGGCGACCTCGGTCCTCGCGCTGGCGCAGGCTGCTCCCGGGCTGTATGCCGCGGTGGGGTCGTTCAGCGGATGCGCCCAGACCGGAACCGATCCGGGCCGGCGCTTCGTGCAGGCGGTGGTGGCCTCCGGCGGCGGAAATCCGTGGAACATGTGGGGCCCGGACGGTTCGCCCGGCTGGAACGACGCCGATCCCAGCACCGCGGCGAATCTGGAAAAGCTCCGGGGGACAGAGCTTTTCGTGACCGCGGGGGTGCCGCGCCCCGGCGGTGCGACGAACGGCCCGGCTGTCGCCGATCCCGCCGGAGGCGGTGCGCTGGAATCGGTGGTCGCGCAGTGCACCCGGCGGCTGCAGGACGCGACCGAGGCTCTCGGAATTCCCGCCACCTACCGCTACACGCCGGGCGGGCTGCACGACTGGCCGTATTGGGAGCGGTCCCTGCACGAGGCGTGGCCGATGATCGCACGGGCGCTCGCCGATTAGCAGCCCGGATCAGGGCTTGCGGGCCACACCCGCATAGCCGTCGAGGGGCCGGACCTCCGGCAGGGGCTCGTCCGGATCCGGTCGCCACCGGGCCAGATATTCCAGACCGGGTTCGACCAGGACCAGATCGCCGAGCAGTTCCATGATCTCGGCGCGGGTGCGCAGCCGATCGCCCCGGCCGGTGACGCGTTCGGTCACCGCGAGCATGCGGTCCATCTGCTCGGGCGGTCCCTCGCTGGTCAGATGCGACAGCGCCAGATAACTTCCGGAGGCGATGGTGTCGCGCAGTCGTTCGAATACCGTCGCGGCCAGCGCATCGTCGGCGACGAAATGCAGCATCGATACGAGCAGGACGGCGACCGGCCGGTCGAAATCCAGCAGCTCCCGGACCTGCGGATGCTCCAGTACCCCATCGATATCGGTGAAATCGCCGTGCACCGCGGTGGCGTTCGGATTGTCGGCCAGCAGCTTGCGGCTCATGGTCACCGCGACCGGATCGATATCGACATAGACCACTCGCGCGCCCGGCACGACGCGCTGCGCGATCTCGTGCACGTTGCCCGCGGTCGGAATTCCGGAGCCCAGATCGAGGAATTGGTCGATACCCGCCTCGGCGAGAAAACCCACCGCACGCTGCAAAAACGCGCGGTTGGCGCGGGCCGTGCGCGGGACTTCGGGAATGACCTCGATCATTTGCGCGGCGACCGCCCGATCCACCTCGAAATTGGCGAATCCTCCGAGCAGATAGTCGTAAACTCGCGCCGGGCTGGGAATCCTGGGGTCGATGTCGTCGGCCGCCCAGTCGGGTAACAGAGGTTGCACGCAACTCATCCTAGGCCGCGCACCCGGGCGGCGACATCGGTCGCATGAAGGACCCAGCGGTTGCGTCCGCTGGCCTTCGCGCGATAGAGCCCGGCGTCGGCGGCATCGAGCAGCCGCTCGGCGTCGGTGCCGGTGACGGGGGTGACGATCGCGCCGATACAGGCCGAGATCATCAGGTCGTGGTTGTCGACGGGTATGGGTTCGGCCAGCGCGTCGAGCAGGCGCTGCGCGACCGTGGCGATGTGCTCGGTATCGCAGGTCGGCCGCACCAGCCCGACGAATTCGTCGCCGCCCACCCGGGCCAGCAGGATCGCCGGGACGGCCGCCGAGAGCCGGTCCGCGACGGCGACCAGCAGGCGATCGCCCACCCCGTGGCCGTAGGTGTCGTTGACCGATTTGAATCCGTCGAGGTCGATGAAACACAAGCCGATGCAATCCTCGGTCTCGGCGTCGGTGATGATGGTCGAGAGCACTTCCACCAGTTGCCGCCGATTCGGCAGGCCGGTGAGCGGATCCAGGCGGGCCTGGCGATGTAATTCGGCCTGCAATTCCCGCCGCTGTGTGGTGTCTTCGCCGACCACCAGCAGATAGGCCGCGCGCCCGCCGGTCGCCGGCACCAGGGTGATCGCCCAGGTGGCCCAGCCGTCGACACCTTCGGGCCGGGGATAGCGCAATTCCATCCGGACCGTGCCCGAGCCGGCGTGCAAAAGTTCGCCCAGCACGCGGCGCCGCAATTCCACTCGGTCGTCCGGATGGATCAGATCGGTGACCCCGCGTTCGAGCAGATACTCGCGGCTCACGCCCAGCATCGCGGCCATGGCCGGATTCACGTCGACCACCCGGCCTTCGGCGTCACCGATGCCGATGGCGATGGCGGCATTGTCGAATACCACCCGGAATCGCGCCTCGGCGGCATTGCGGGCATCGGCCATCGCCGAGTGCAACATTTCCTGATGCCGTGCCCGGGTGGCGAGTAACTCCTCGGTATATCCGCGGGCCATCTCACCCAGTACGGCGAGCACCCGATCGCCCGGGGGGAAGGCGGTGGTGGCCAGCGGCGTCAGCGCGCGGGCGGAGCGGGGCATGACCTGCGGATCGGTGAGGTTGGCGCGCACCAGCGCGGCGCCGATCGCGGCCGCGGGCGCCGCGTCGAACGGTTCCGCCCGCACGATGGTGACGAGCTGCTGGAGCAACCCCAGCAGCAGGTGCTCGAGCTCGCGCATGGACATAGGAACGAAACCGGTGTCGGCGATCGCGATACGCCATCGCCGAGCCAGTTCACCGACCCCGGTTTCCCCTGTCATGCACACCAACCCCGCCTCGGAACTACTCCCAGCGACTTGTGAGTACGGCGCGGCGCCGAACCAGAGAACCAGATTACCGCGCCGAGCGGGCCCGCAAGATCACGGCTGTGGCGTGATGCTGCGGGCCCGCTCGGTATGTACGGTGTGCGATCTCGGTGGAAAGATCGGATGCCGGCTACTTGCTCGCTTTGTGATAGGCGGCGACAACCTCGGAGGAAATGCGGCCGCGCGCGGAGACGTTATAGCCGTGTTTCTTGGCCCATTCCCGGATCGCCACCGTCTGCTCGCGGTCGGCCGCGGACTTCGTGCGGGTGCCGCCGCCGGACTTCAAGCGGCCGACCTTGCGGGCCTTTTCCGTCCAGGGTTCGAGTGCCCCGCGCAGCTTCCCGGCATTCAATGTCGACAGGTCGATTTCATACGCCACACCGTCGATCGAGAACTGCACGGTCTCATCCGCTTTGGACTTCCCGTCGTAATCATCGATGAGTGTGACGGTGACTTTCTTGGCCATGATCGAGCCCTTTCGCACTGACACGGAGCAACTGGGATTGTGTATACCGTACCGTAGTGCGACCGGCCGTAGTGAATCCGGTGCTATTCGGGCGTTTTCGATCGTGAATGTTCCCGGAATGCGAAAAGAATCGGCCGGACGCATTTAGTGCGGGCACGGCAAAAGTTATCGGAATGCTCGCGGTCTTCGGACACTACTCGGGAGTTCGGATCGTGCGGTTCGGATAAAGGGAGCGGTGCGCGGGTACCCGGCTGCCGGGCCTCGCGGCGCGCGGAGCAGGGGATATTGCACACATAGCGATGTATGCATATGATGACGAGCGAAGCGACGGAGAGGAGTTTCGGGCATGGGCGCCGGACATACACACGGCTCGGGCCACGGGCATGCGCACAGTCATGCGCACGCCACTCCCGACAGCGATCGGCGCTGGCTCGCCGGGGCGCTCGCGGTCATCGTGGTCTTCCTCCTCGGCGAGGTGGTCGTCGGTGTGGTGGCCGGATCACTGGCCCTGCTGTCGGATGCCGCGCACATGCTCACCGACGCCGCTTCGATCGCGTTGGCGCTGTGGGCAATTCGTCTCGCGGCGCGACCACCGGCCGGGCGGATGACCTTCGGCTGGAAGCGGGTCGAAATCCTGTCCGCGCAAGCCAACGGCCTGACGCTGCTGGTGTTGTCGGCCTGGCTGTTCTACGAGGCGATCCGCCGCCTGATCCAGCCGCCGTCGGTCACCGGGGGGCTCGTACTCGCCACAGCGCTCGTGGGTGTGGTCGTGAATCTCGCCGCCACCTGGATGATTTCCCGGGCCAATCGCAGCAGCCTGAATGTCGAGGGCGCGTTCCAGCACATCCTCACCGATCTCTACGCCTTCCTCGCGACCGCGGTGGCCGGAGTGATCATCATGGTCACCGGATTCGAACGCGCCGACGCGATAGCGACGCTCGTGGTGGTCGCGCTGATGGTCAAGGCGGGCGTCGGCCTGGTCCGCGCGTCGAGCCAGATATTCCTCGAGGCCGCCCCGGCCGATATCGACCCGGCTGCGGTGGGTGTGGGCATGGCCGCCCGTGACGGGGTGGTCGAGGTGCACGACCTGCACATCTGGGAAATCACCTCGGGGTCTCCGGCGCTCTCGGCGCACGTGCTGGTCGAGCCCGGCCGCGACTGTCATGCGGTGCGTCAGGATCTGGCGCAGTGGCTGGCCGCCGACCATCACATCGAGCACGCCACGCTGCAGGTGGATCACGCACAGCCCGAACTGATCGAACTCGGGGCCGGTTCGAGTGGCCACTGTGCTGAGTCGCACGGCCCCGCGCACCGGTCGCAGGGTGTCGCGCACGCCCACGAATCCGGTAATCGGAACTAACCGGACACCCCGCCGGACCGGCGCAAACGCCCCGGGACGCCGGGTGGATACTGGCTGCCGTGGGATGGATAGACACGCCGCTGACCGTGCAGTCCGTCATCGAGGAATGGCGCTGGGACACCTCGACCATCGTGGTGACCGCGGCGTTGGGGCTCGGCTACGGCCTGGCTCGCCGGCGCGCCGATCGGCGCGGTAGCACGGAGTCGGCGGGACGCAGCTGGGCGTTCGGCGCGGTCGGCCTCGGAGTGTGGTTGCTGACCGGCATCAGCGTGATCGGCGTGTACTCCGGGACCCTCTTCTGGATGCGGGCACTGCAGATCCTGCTGCTGCTCTACGTGGTTCCGTTCGGCCTGGCGACCGGGCGGCCGCTGACCGTGGTGCGGGATTCGCTGGGCGCGGCCGGACGAGCGAGGATGGAACGCGTGCTGGCCTCGGCGCCGGCGCGGGTGGTGACCTATCCGCTGGTCTCCTCGATCGCCATCCTGGCCACTCCCTGGCTGCTGATCCTGACCCCGTGGTACGAAGCCGTCCTGCGGCACGGCGTGGTCGATGCGCTCACCCGAATGCTGCTGGTGGCCGTCGGCTTCCTGTACTTCTATTCGCGGCTGCAGACCGATCCGGTGCCGCACCGCTATTCGCAGGCCCTCTCGTTGTTGATCACGGTTTTCGAGTCGCTGGCAGACGGGGTGCTGGGGTTGGTGCTGTGGTTCGGGCCGCTGGTCGCGGTGGACTACTACACCGAGGTGGGCCGGACGTGGGGCCCCGATCTGCGCATGGATCAGATCATCGGCGCGGGCATCATCTGGGTGCTCGGCGACGTGCTCGGCCTGCCCTACCTGCTGACGCTGATGCGATCGTGGGCGGCCGACGAACGACGCAACGCCGCGAAAATGGACGCCGAACTCGATGCGGCCGAAGAGCTTTCGGCGCCACCGGCCGACGCGGACGGGCGGACCTCGCCCGCGCCCGCCGCGGCGACGGCGAGCGCGGAGGCACCGGTCCAGAGCGGCCTGTGGTGGGAAAACGATCCCGTGCTGCGCGACCGCTTCCGGCGCTGACGGAATGCGCCCGTCCGGACGGCCACCGCTTCCTGCCGCCGGCCGGGCTGTCGCACCCGGATCTCGCGCACTCAGATCTTGCGGATCACCGTGACGACCTTGCCCAGGATCTGGGCGTCGTTACCGTCGATCGGATCGAACAGCGGGTTGTGCGGAATCAGCCAGACCTGGTCGCCGGTGCGTTTGAACGTCTTGACCGTCGCCTCGCCCTCGATCATCGCCGCGACGATATCGCCGTTGTCGGCGACATTCTGCTGGCGGACGACCACCCAGTCGCCGTCGCAGATCGCCGCGTCGACCATCGATTCGCCGACGACCTTCAGCAGGAACAGCGAACCCTCGCCGACCAGTTCGCGCGGCAGCGGGAACACGTCCTCGACGGCCTGTTCCGCGAGGATCGGCCCACCGGCGGCGATGCGGCCCAGCACCGGCACATAGGTGGGCGCCGGGGTCGCGTCGGAGGTTTCGGTCGCCACCGCGCGCAGCACCGGCGCGGCACCGGCCGCGCGCACGGCGGTCTCGTCCAGGCCGCGGACGTCGACCGCACGGGGACGGTTGGGATCGCGGCGCAGATACCCCTTGCGCTCGAGTGCCCGGAGCTGATGCGCGACCGAGGAGGTGGAGGTGAGTCCGACCGCATCGCCGATCTCGCGGATGCTCGGGGGATAGCCGCGTTCGTTCACCGAGGTCCGGATGACCTCGAGTACCTTTCGCTGGCGGACGGTGAGATCCGCTCCGTTGCCGGGGGTTTCGGTGTCACCGGCCGGCGCCGGGGCGCCGTCGGGGGAGACCGTGCCGCTTCCGGCCGCCTCCTCGTGTCCGACCACCGTACGTTCGCTCACGCTCGCCGTCCTCCATTCGTCTGTCTGCCGGGGCGTGTGTCTGCCGGGTTCTGCCGACGCCGGGTTCTGCCGGCGCCGCCGGATCGCGTGTTTCGAATGTAGTCCGCCCGCGGCCAGGTTTCAAACATCTGTTCGACGCATGTCGGCGTGGCTGGTGACTTTGTCGGTCCGGCGTGGTAAGAATTCGAACATCAGTTCGTCGAACAGATGAGCGAATACGCCACCACTCTCATATCCCTGTGATCCATCAGCCCAGCACTCGTCACAGCATTCATGGAGGTCGTCAGATGCGTACCGCGGTCGATGAATTCAGCACGATCGGCACCCGGACCGGTTCGGCCGGCGGTGCCCCCGTCCGCACCGTGCGGCCGGTCCGGCGCCACGGCCGGGCCGACCTGCGGCGTCCCCGCGGCCCGTATCGCCCGCACGCCGTGGCGGGCTACGACCGAGTGCCAGCCGCCGCGCCGGCCCGCGGGCCCCATCCGCTCCAGCGGGTGGAACAAGCCCGAATCGGACTCGCGACCCTCGCGGCGACCGCCCTGCTCACCGCGGCAGCGATCTGTGGATTGATGGGGGTGGCGCAGCTGCGCGACGCGGGTGGCCCGGCGTCCACACAGACCGTCCAGGTGCAGCCCGGTGAGTCGCTGGCCGACCTCGCGCTGCGGGTGGCGCCGGGAGATCCGGTGCGCGACACGGTGGCCCGCATCGTGGAGTTGAACGGATTACGCGGCGCCGAGGTGGCCGCCGGACGCACTCTCGTGGTTCCGGCATCGCGATAAAGCCGTGGTCGGAGGCCTGGATGACCGCGAATCCGCGTGGCCGGATTTATTGATCCAGAACTGAAACCTGTTGCTACCCTGCTCGGAATGTGATCGGGGCTACATTCGCCGCCAACAAATTTCGAGGACGAGGCATCATGGCGCACACCCTCCAGCGGGCGCTGCCGCGACTGTTCGCACACGCGGCCGCACTGCTCATCTGTTTCGTCATCGCCGGTGCCGCGGCGCCGGCGGTACACGCGGAGGCGGGATACACCGCATATCTGGACATTCCCGTGGTGAACGGGGCGGGGGAGAGCGCCGGTGGCCTGAATCCCGAGCTGCCGCTGGACATTTCGACGCTGCGCGCGGCGCTGGACCAGGCGCGCGCCGACGGAGTCGCACCGTCGCGGTATGCGGCACTGCTGCATCAGTATTGGCTCACAGTGGCGACCGCCGGTGCCGATATCGACCTGGCCGCGTGGGATCCGATCCGGGGAGTTGCCGCCAATTCGCGCACCTTCACCCAGGTCTACGTGAACTACCTGCGGCTGACGACCGCCCACCCCGAGTTCTACTGGACCGGGCTGGCCGGACTGGCGGGCGGCTCGTTCGCCTCCGGCTTCTTCGACATGAGCGACGTGGCAACAATTCTCAGCGTACCGGGTATTCATCAGCTCGGCGGCGCGGTCGCGGATCTGCTGCGAGCCACACCGCCGCAGCTCGTCGCGGCGCTACCCGCCGACATCCGGCTCCTGGCGAGCGAGGGGCCCCGGCTCACCGCCGAGGATCTGGCATGGTTCCAGACCCGGCTGATGATCATGCAGAAGCACATCTTCCTCGACCAGGTGCCGATGCACGAGGCCTATGTCGCGGGAGGGTTGCCCGCGATCGAGGAGATGTACGCCGCCGGCGTGCTCGACGACAATGCCGTCCAGGCCTGGCGCTCGCTCGCCACCGGCACGGTCACCGGATACAACGACGCGCTGATGCGGATGACCGATCGCGAACAAAATCAGATCATCGCCGATCAATGGGATGTGACATCGCAGGGGCGGGGCGCGATGGGCCGGGTGATGACCTACGTCAGCACCGTGGCGGCAAAGCCGGCGGTACCCGGCGTGCGCGCACCCGGTGTGTTCGCACCGACCACCGTCTCGGCGGAGGTCGACGGTCGCACGATCACGCTGCGCACCCCGTTGCCCGACTTCAACTGGGCCGACCGCGACCCGCGCTGGACTTACATCACCGGCGACCTGGTGCCGTGCTACGAACGGATGCAGGCCACTCCGGGTCTGGCCCGCCAGGTGCTGTCGGTGCCGTTCGCCGGTGATCTCGCCGCCGGACGATTGCTGAATCGCCTGCCGGATCTGCTCACCGACCTGACGAGCCAGTGGCAACTGACGGCGTGAGCGGGCCCGGTCGCGGATGCGCATGGGCCGTGCCGAACACCGTCCGGGTATCCTGAAAGACGCTCAGGACATACGTGGTGAGTGCGGCTGTATCGGCGGAACAAGGTCGAGGACAGGCAGCTCGTCGCGAACCGACGCAGGCATCGACGAAGGATCCCGGATGCATTGCCCGTACTGTCGGCACCCGGATTCGCGGGTGGTCGACTCGCGTGAGGCCGAGGAAGGCAGCGCGATCAGGCGCCGCCGCGCGTGTCCGCAGTGCGGTCGCCGCTTCACCACGGTCGAGACCGCGATCCTCTCGGTGGTCAAACGCAGCGGTGTCACCGAACCGTTCAGCCGCGAGAAGGTGATCCGTGGTGTCCGCCGCGCCTGCCAGGGGCGCGAGGTCGACGACGATGCCCTGAACCTGCTCGCCCAGCAGGTCGAGGATGCGGTGCGGGCGAAGGGCTCTCCGGAGGTGCCGAGCCACGAAGTCGGTCTGGCCATCCTCGGGCCGTTGCGCGATCTCGACGAGGTCGCCTATCTGCGTTTCGCGTCGGTCTACCGGTCCTTCAGCTCCGCCGACGATTTCGAACGCGAGATCGCCGATCTGCGCCGCCATCGCGCCGAACGATCGGTGAGCGCCGGCGCCGACTGATCAACGCGCCGGGTGATCAGCGGGACCGGTGGTCAGCGGGATCGCGCGCCGGCGGGCGCCGCGCCGATGCCGTCGATGGCCTTGACGATTCGCTTGGCGGACACCGGATACGGTGTGCCCAGCTGCTGGGCGAACAGGCTCACCCGCAGTTCCTCGATCATCCACCAGATCTCGGTGACGTCGGCGGCCGTGCGACGCGCCTCCGAGAGGCGGTCGAGCAACCGCGCGTAGGCGGTGTGCACCCGATCCAGTTCGGCCGCGCCGTGGCGATCGCGGTCGGCCGAGGCCGGCAACGCGAGCAGTCGTGCCTCGGCGGCGTGCAGATACCGCGGGATCTCGCGCAGCCGGGCACTGCCGAATTCGCTGACGAAACCGGCGAAGACCAGGTCGTCGAGCTGCCCGGCGACATCGTCGGCGATATCGCGATCGGTGGTGTCGGCCAGGGCGGTGCGCACCCGGTGCGCGGCCGCCAGCACCGGAACCACCAGCGCGAGGATGCGCGCGACCGCACCGGCGAACTGCGGTCGAACCTGCTCGACGAGCCGGGTGAACTGCTCCGGGCTGCGCACCGGGCCACCGTGTGCGGCGATCAGTTCGTCGGCCGCGCAGGCGCGGCAGTCGTCGAGCAGCGCCTCCAGCGATCCGTACGGGTTCTGGCTCAACGCGAGGCGATCGGCGGCCGACAGCCCCGAGGTGACCGAGCGGTGCGCGGCCGGCATCTCGCGCAGCAGCAGCGCGCGGGTTCCGGTACGCATCGCGGCACGCTGTGCCGCCGGTGAGGACAACACTCGCACCGCCACCCCGTCGCCCTCGCGGACCAGCGCCGGATAGCCGGTGATGGTCTGGCCGCCGACCTCACGCCGAACGGTCTGCGGCACGGTGCCCAGCGTTTGCGCCGTCCACACCGTCGCCGGCGCCTTCTCGGCCGCACTCGTCGCCTTCGCCACCGACTGTGAAATCTGCTGGGAGAGCTGAGTTTTCAAGGCGGCGAGGCTCTTGCCGCGGGCGAGGTGCGCGCCGTCGGGACCGGCGACGGCGAACGTCATCCGCAGATGATCGGGCAGCGCGGCGGGGTCGAGGTCGGCCGGTGCGATCGAGGTCGACGCCAGTGCCGACAATTCGCGGGCCAGTCCGCTGCGCAATGGTTCCGCGCGCGGAGTCAGCCGCGCCAACGCGGCCTTCGCGAAGTCCGGCGCGGGAACGACACTGCGGCGCAGCTGTTTCGGCAGGGTCTTGATCAGTGCGGCGGCGAGTTCCTCGCGCATGCCGGGAACCAGCCAGTCGAAGCCCACGGCACGAACGTGGGCGAGCTGGGCGACCGGGATGTGCACGGTCACGCCGTCGTCGGCCTGTCCTGGCTCGAACTGGTAGGTGAGCGGGAAAGTCAGCTCGCCCTGCCGCCAGCTGTCCGGGTAGGCGGCCGGATCCAGCTGGGCCGCTTGCGCATTGACCACGGTGGCGGTCGAGAAGTCCAGCAGATGCGGATCCTCGCGCTCGGCCTTGCGCCACCAGCTGTCGAAATGCCGCACCGACACCACGTCGGCGGGAATGCGCTGCTCGTAGAAATCGAACAGCACCTGGTCGTCGACGAGGATGTCGCGCCGCCGTGCCCGATGCTCCAGATCGGCCACATCGTCGAGCAGTTCGCGGTTGCGGTGGAAGAACCGGTGCCGGGTCTGCCATTCGCCCTGGACCAGTGCGTGCCGGATGAACAGCTCCCGCGACAGCTGGGCATCGATGCGGCCGAAGTCGACGCGGCGCTGGGTGACCAGCGGAATGCCGTAGAGGGTGACCCGCTCGTAGGCCATCGCCGCGCCGCGCCGGGATGACCAGTGCGGTTCGGAGTAGTTGCGTCTGACCAGATCGCCGGCGAGCCGTTCGGCCCATTCGGGCTCGATCCGCGCGGCCATCCGGCCCCACAGTCGCGAGGTTTCCACCAGTTCGGCCGCCATCACCCAGCGCGGCGGCTTCTTCGCCAGCGCCGAACCGGGGAAGATCATGAACTTCGCGCCGCGCGCACCGAGGAACTCCCGTGATTCGGCCTCGCGCACCCCGATATGCGACAGCATGCCCGCCAGCAGCGCGCGATGGATCGAGTCCCCGTCCCACGGCAGGGCTTCCGGATTCTGTTGCGGCGCGATCGATTCCGCGGCCGACCAGCCGAGGCTTTTCGTGATGGTGCGCAGCTGCCCTTGCAGATCCTGCCATTCCCGGATGCGCAGGTAGTGCAGGAACTCGTCGCGGCACAGTCGCCGGAACTGATTGGACGACAACGACTTCCGCTGTCCGCGCAGATAGTCCCATAAACGCAGATAGGCGAGGAAATCCGAGCCCTCGACGGTGAAGCGGGCGTGTTTGGCGTCGGCGGCCTGCTGGAATTCGGCCGGCCGTTCCCGCACGTCCTGGATCGACAGCGCCGCGACGATGACCAGCACCTCGGACAGGCATCCGTTCGCCTCGGCGGCGACGAGCATGCGCGCCATCCGCGGATCGACCGGAAGTTGGGCCATCTGCCGTCCCACCGCGGTGAGTGCCAGCTCGTCCCCGCCTTCCGGCGCGCGCACATGGCCCCCGGTGGCGCCTTCGCTGCCGCGTCCGCGGCGACGGCGCGCACCGCGAGCCGGCACGGGCGCCTCGGCAGGGCGCCCGAGAGCGCCGAGTTCCACTAGCAGCGCGATACCGTCGCGGATCGCCCGCCGGTCCGGCGCCTCGACGAACGGAAAGCTCTCGATGTCGCCGAGCCCCAGTGCGGTCATCTGCAGAATGACCGCGGCCAGGTTCGTGCGCAGAATCTCCGGTTCGGTGAACGCGGGGCGCGCCTCGAAGTCCTCCTCGGAGTAGAGCCGGATGCAGATGCCGTCGGCCACGCGTCCGCAGCGCCCGGAACGCTGCCGTGCGGAGGCCTGGGAGATCGGCTCGATCGGCAGGCGTTGCACCTTGGTGCGCATCGAATAGCGGGAGATGCGCGCGGTGCCCGGATCCACCACGTAGCGGATACCCGGCACCGTGAGCGAAGTCTCGGCGACGTTGGTGGCCAGCACCACACGACGGCCGGTGTGCGGCTGGAAGACTCGATGCTGTTCGGCCGCCGACAAGCGTGCGTACAGCGGAACGATCTCGGTGCGCGGCAGTTTCAGATCGCGCAGCGTGTCGGCGGTATCGCGGATCTCGCGCTCACCGGACAGGAATACCAGCACGTCGCCGTCGCCCTCGGCGAGCAGTTCGCGGACCGCGTCGCCGATGGCATCGGTCTGGTCGCGAGCGTCCTCGGCGCTGCCGCGTCCGCTCTGCCGGGCGCGACGCGGCGCCGGCTCCTCCTCGAAGTCGTCCTCGTCGTCGGTGCCGGCCATGTCCGGAGCCAGCGGGCGATACCGGATTTCGACCGGATAGGACCGCCCCGAGACCTCGACGATCGGCGCGGGCTCCCCGGAGTCGGCATCGGCGAAATGACGGGCGAACAGTTCCGGGTCGATGGTCGCCGAGGTGATGATCACCTTGAGATCCGGACGCTTCGGCAACAGCGACTTCAGATAGCCGAGCAGGAAGTCGATATTGAGGCTGCGCTCGTGCGCCTCGTCGATGATGATCGTGTCGTAGCGACGCAGCAGCCGGTCGCGCTGAATTTCGGCCAGCAGGATGCCGTCGGTCATCAGTTTGATCAGGGTGCGATCGGAGGCCTGATCGGTGAAGCGCACCGTGTAGCCGACCACGTCGCCGAGCTCGGTATCGAGTTCGGAGGCAATGCGTTCGGCCACCGTGCGGGCCGCGAGCCGCCGCGGCTGGGTGTGGCCGATGGTGCCGCGGATCCCGCGCCCGAGTTCGAGGCAGATCTTCGGGATCTGCGTGGTCTTACCCGACCCCGTCTCACCCGCGATCACGACGACCTGATGGGCGGCGATCGCCGCGGCGATATCGTCGCGATGGGCTGAGACCGGCAGTTGTTCGGGATAGCGAATCGCCGGGACCGCGCCGCGGCGGGTGTCGATGCGAGCCTGCGCGGCGGCGATCTCACGCTCCAGCCGCTCGATCTCGCCGTCGTTGCCGTGTGCCTTGTCCAGCCGTCGGCGCAGCCGGTGTTCGTCGCGGAGAGAGAGGTCGGCCAGGCGAGCGCGCAGCTCGCGGGTGGTGGCAGTCGAGGTCATTGCATCGACCAGCGTAGCGAAACCGGCCGTCCGGCCCGTTCCCGCGCTGGTCGAGGCGCCGGACGATGAAGATAACCGAATCGTTGCTATCGGATGATCTTGGTACCCGGCGGGGGCCGGTTGTGTCACCATCGGATCATGACTGCTGGTTCCGGAACGCCGATGTGGGTCCGTGGACTGCGCGTGGCATCGGTGCTGCTGGGCATCGCCGCTCTGGTCCGCGACGGGGTGCGCGCGGTCGCGACGACCGCGTCGAACACGCTGCGCCGGCCGGTGGCAGCCGAGCCCGCGACGAGGCAGCGTACGTCGCCGGTCGGATCCGCCTAGACCCGGAAGACCTTCCGTGCCGCCGGATTACGCCGGCGGCAGGGTTCGTCGTCTGCCGGTGGCCGGGGCGCCGGTGGTGAAATCGCCTGGCGGGCCGACCGGTATGCGAGGATCGTACGATGATCGCCCGCGCGGGAACGCCGATGTGGATCCGGATCCTGCGGATCGCGTTCGGTGTGCTGGGAATTGTTGCGCTGCTGTGGATTCCGCTCCATGCGTTGGGATCGCCCGGATTCTCGCTCGGCAACTACGTGAGCTACTTCACCATCGAATCCAATATCGCCGGTCTGCTGGTTCTGCTGATCGGGGGACTGCTGGATCCGGCGGCGCGGCGCTGGCAGGTGGTGCGCGGCGCGGCCACGCTGTATCTGCTGATCACCGGGGTGATCTACGCGGTGCTGCTGGCGAACATCGATGTGATGCTCACCGACAAGTGGATCAACGACACATTGCATCGGGTGCTGCCGATCGTGCTGGTCGCCGACTGGATTCTGGTGCCGGCGCGGCTGCGGGTCTCGGCGGCGCTGATCGGCGGGTGGCTGATCTACCCGCTCGCCTTCTGCGCCTACAGCCTGGTCCGCGGCGAGATCGTGGACTGGTATCCGTATCCGTTCCTGGACCCCCGAGTGCAGGGGTATGTCTCGCTGCTGATCGGGGTGGTGATGCTGGCTGCGGTGATCGCGCTGCTGGCGATCGCGGTGGCGCGGCTGGGGTCGTTGCACAACCGTCGCGAGGCCCCCGTTCCGGTCTGACGCTGCGGTTGCCGGTCGATTGCGCGGGCCGGACGACCCGGCCTCGTCGGGCGTAGCGCGGGTAGTCTGGCGGCGCGGGCGATCGGGTATGCCCATCGCCACCGGACGACGGGCAGAGGAGCCGAGCATGGGTGCGCTGTGGCACGGATTCGCGGATATGGGCGCGGTGGAGCGCGACGGCGCCTTCGTGGTCGCCCGCGGTGAGGGCGCCTACATCTGGGACGAGGCCGGGCGACGGTATCTCGATGCGACGGCGGGGCTGTGGTTCACCAATGTCGGTCACGGCCGCCGCGAGATCGCCGACGCGGTCGCGGCGCAATTGTCGACGCTCGCACACTATTCGAACTTCGGCGATCTGACCGCGCCGGTGACGCAGCGGCTGGCCGAGCGGTTGTCGGAGCTGGCGCCGGTGCCCGGCAGCAAGATCATGTTCACCTCCGGTGGATCCGATTCGGTCGACACCGCCGCCAAACTCGCCCGCCGGTTCTGGCGCGAGCAGGGCCGTCCGGACAAGACGCTGCTCGTCGGCCGCCGGCTGGCCTATCACGGAATGCACGTCGCCGGAACGGCGCTGGCCGGCATCGAGGGCAATCACGAGGGATACGGCGAGCTGATGGCCGATACCCGCACGGTGGAATTCGATCAGGCGCAGGCGCTGCGGGCGCTGATCGACGAGGTGGGTGCCGATCGGATCGCGGCGTTTTTCTGCGAGCCGATCATCGGGGCGGGCGGGGTGTATCTGCCACCGGAGGGTTATCTTTCCGAGGTTCGCCGCCTCTGCCGCGACAACGACATCCTGTTCGTCGCCGATGAGGTCGTCACCGGCTTCGGGCGGATCGGCGGATCGTGGTTCGCCTCCACTCGTTTCGGGCTCGAACCGGACCTGATGACCACCGCGAAGGGCCTGACGTCCGGCTATCTGTCGATGGGCGCGGTCTTCGTGGCACCGCAAGTGGCCGAGCCGTTCTTCGGTGGCGGAGTGTGGTTCCGGCACGGCTACACCTACGGCGGCCACGCCGGATCGGCCGCCGCGGCGATGGCCAATCTCGACATCATCGAACGCGAGCATCTGCTCGACGCCAGCAAGAACATCGAATCGCTGCTGCACGACCACCTCACGCCGCTGGCCGGACATCCGCGCGTGGCGGAGGTTCGCAGTGGGCTGGGCGCGGTGGCCGGGGTGCAGCTCGCCGATCCGTCCGAGGGACCGGCCATGGTGAAAGCGTTACGCGCCGAAGGCGTTTCCACCCGGTCCGCCGGCCAGGGCGCGTTGCAGATCTCGCCGGCGTTCGTCATGACCGACGAACAGATCGGCGAGCTCGCGGCGGCGATCGGTCGCGCGCTGGGCTGAGCGCACGGTCTGCCCCACGGCTGCCTCTTCGGTGCCTCCGGGCCGCCGGATGGGCGGTGCCCATCGTCGCGCCGTGCGAGTATGGATGCGAAGGCGAACGCGCCGCGGCGGAAGGTGGTGGGGTGTGGGGTCTTTCGTGACCGAGTACGAGGTGTTGCGCTGGGGCGTCGTCACGGCGTTCGTCGCCGCGGCGGGCATCGTTCTGGTACGGCATGTGGCGGTGCCGGTGACGCCGGGACACGCGAGCGGACAGCGGCCGGGAACCTGGCCGAGCGAGGTCGACGCGCACGAATCCGATGCGGCCCATCTCGTGATGTGCCTGGTCATGCTCGCGATGCTGCTGTTCCCGGTGGCTGCCGCGCCCGATGCGATCCGCGGGGTGCTCATCGCCATGATCGTCGTGTACGCGGGCCTGTCGATCGTGCGAATCGCGCACTGGCGCACGGCATCCGGCGGCGACGGCGCCGAATTCCGGCTCCCGGCGGTGGTCTACCACCTGGTCGCGGCCGCGGCGATGCTGTGGGTGATGGCCGGACATCATCACGGTATGGGGCACCCGGATATGAGCGGTGCGGATGGCCCGCCGGTCGTACCCGTCTCGATCGTGGCCGCGCTGTTCGCGCTCGACGGCCTACTGCTGCTGTTCCCGCGTACGAGAACCGCACTGCGGCACAGTATTTCGCATCCGTCCGGCACACCGGGCGCCCTCGGCGCCGTTCCGCACGTCGTGATGGATCTCGGGACCGCCTATATGTTGATCGCCGCCGTCGCCTGATCAGAGGAGTATGGGGTGATCAGCCACGACACGTCCGCCCAGACGCACCCAGCCGTCGGAATCCCATTCGGTGAACAGCTGTGAACCCGCGCCCTGGGTGATGATCAGGCTGCGGCGCAATTTCGCGGTGAGTGCGATCGCGGCCGCGCCCGTCGCCTCGTCCTCGGCGATTCCCAAGGCGGGAGCGAACATTCGCGCGTGCACGGCGCCGCGCGCCTCGTTCGTCCAAGCCCACACGTAATGCTGGCCGTCGGTGAAGTGGCGCGGGTCGACCGTGTCTAGGAAGGCGGCGTCGGAGAATTCGTCGAAGGTGAATTCGGGCGCCCATTCGGCGCGGGCGCGAATCCAGACCAGGCCGTCGTCGAGCATCTGGATTTCGACGGGACCGGCGGGCACGTCGATGATCTTCACGGGATGCCCCTGATCGGCCAGCCACCATGCCGCGCCGACCGTCGGATGTCCCGCGAACGGCAGCTCCCGTGCGGGGGTGTAGATGCGCATCCGGGCGCGCCCGGCCACCGGATCGTCGACGACCACCGTCTCACTGTGGCCGATTCGCGCCGCCAGCAACTGGTGATCGATCGCGGCCACGGCCCCCGCGCGCACGATGCCCAGTGGGTTACCGAGCCGGCCGGTGACGTCGGTGAAGACCCGAACCACCTCGACCTGTGTGCCGTCGCTTTCCCATTGGCTCATGCTGCCCCAGCGTACCCGGAGCAACACGCGCGATGCCCCGCCCCGATGGACGGGGCGGGGCATCCGGTGGAATGCGTCTCGACGGTGCCTCAGACCGCCGCGGCGGCCAGCGTCTCGCTAGCCTGCACGGCTTGGCCGACGCCCGCCACGATCGCGGCGACGCGCAGCGCCTCGAAGATCACCTCGCGCGAGACACCGGCCTCACGCAGGGTGTGTTCGTGGGCCTCCAGGCAGTGCTGGCAGCCGTTGATCGACGACACCGCGAACGACCACAGCTCGAAATCGGCCTTCTCGACGCCCGGATTGCCGATGATCTGCATGCGCAGCCCGGCGCGCAGATCGTCGTAACGACCCTCCAAAAACGCCCGGCCCCGGTAGAACACGTTGTTCATACCCATGATCGAGGCGGCGCCCAGTGCCGCGTTGTAGGCCTCCGCGGACAGGGTGTCGGCGGCCTCCTCGCCGATCTCGCGCAGGGTGGTGGCCGACCGGGTGGCGGCCGCCGCGGCGAGCAGGGTGCCCCACAGCTGCTGTTCGTTCAGCACGGTCGACCGTGCGATGGACGACAGGTTGAGCTTGAGGTCCTTGGCGTATTCGGGAAGCGAATTCTTCAGGTTTTCAACAGACACGGGCAGGAACTTCCTTTTCGGTGATCAGACGCTCGCGGACAGCAGCTCACCCGCGTCGATGGTCGGGTCGCCCTTCTTCCAGTTGCAGGCGCACAGCTCGTCGGACTGCAGCGCGTCCAGCACGCGCAGCACCTCGTCGACGTTGCGGCCGACCGAACCGGCGGTCACGGAGACGAACTGGACCTCGTTGTTCGGGTCGACGATGAAGGTCGCGCGGTCGGCGACACCGTCGGCGTTGAGCACGCCGGTGGCGGTGACGAGCTCACGCTTGAGGTCGCTCAGCATCGGGAAGGGGAGGGTCTTGAGATCCTCGTGCTGGGCGCGCCACTGGAAGTGCACGAACTCGTTGTCGACCGACACACCCAGGACCTGGGCGTCGCGGTCGGCGAACTCCTCGTTCAGCTTGCCGAAGGCGGCGATTTCGGTCGGGCACACGAAGGTGAAGTCCTTCGGCCAGAAGAAGACGATGCGCCACTTGCCGGCGTAGTCGTCACTGGAGACCTGGGTGAAGTAGTCGTCGGGCTGCTGCGCGTTCACCTTCGACAGGTCACCGCCGATGACCGCCGTCAGGTTGTAGGCGGGGAACTGGTCGCCGATGGTCAGCAGAGCCATGTTGTCTCCTTCGTCGTAGTGGGGCACGGGTGACGGGTCGCCTGGTGCGGGACACCGTCGAAGCTTTCGCTGTCGATCATGCCCAAAAACCAATAAAAGGTAAAGGTGATCAGTTGCACTATACTGATAGGCGTGACTGATCAGACTTATCAGCCCACCCTGTCACAGCTGCGTGCGTTCGTGGCGATTGCGGAATACCGCCACTTCGGGACCGCCGCAGCTCATCTGAATGTGAGCCAACCCACGTTATCGCAGGCACTGGCATCACTGGAAAACGGTTTGGGCCTGCAGCTGATCGAGCGCAGCACCCGCCGGGTGCTGGTGACCGCCGCGGGCAAAAGGTTGCTGCCGCAGGCGATGGCGACGCTCGAGGCCGCCGACCGCTTCGTCGCCACCGCGGCCGGCGACGGTCTCGGCGGCACCCTGCGCATGGGCATCATCCCCACCGTCGCGCCCTATGTGCTGCCCGCGTTGCTGCCGGAACTGCGCCGCCGGTTGCCGGCTCTGTTGCCGCATGTCATCGAGGATCAGACCGCCCGGCTGCTCGACGGATTGCGCAGCGGCGTCCTCGACGTCGCGATGATGGCACTGCCGTCCGAGGCCACCGGCATGGTCGAAATCCCGCTCTACACCGAGGAATTCGTCCTGGTCACGCCCCTCGGCCACGAATTGGCCGGGCGGAGCGACATCGAGCCCGCGGCCCTGGACGAGCTGCCGCTGCTGTTGCTCGACGAGGGGCACTGCCTGCGTGACCAGACGCTGGATCTGTGCCGGTCGCAGGACGTGCGCCCGGGGCCGGTCGGCGATACTCGCGCGGCCTCGCTGACGACGGTGGTGCAGTGCGTGGGCGGAGGGCTCGGGGTGACGCTGATTCCCGAGATGGCCGTGGCGGCCGAAACCTCCCGTGGCACATTGGATATCGCTCGGTTCGCCGCGCCCGCGCCGGGGCGCACCATCGGCCTGGTTTTCCGGGGTTCGACCGCACGCGTGGAGGACTACGAACAGCTGGCGGAAATCATTCGGGCACAACGCCCGATATGAGAAATTCCATGGTCTCCCATCCCGATTGACCGGCCGGTGGGCGTCTGGAACGCTCGTCGCGTGCGGATTCATCACCTCAACTGCGGCACCATGGCCATGGGCATGGTGGACCACTGCCTGCTCATCGAGACCAGGACCGGGTTGGTGCTGGTGGATACCGGATTCGGGCTCGACTGTGTGCGCGATCCCGGCCGCTTCGTCGGCCCCGGCCGCTTTCTGCTCGGCATCCGGCCCGCCGAGCACCACACCGCAATCCGGCAGATCCAGGCGCTGGGCTACGACCCCGCCGATGTGCGCCACATCATCCTCACGCACCTCGACCTCGACCACTCCGCCGGACTGGCGGATTTCCCCGAGGCGACAATTCACGTGCACGGGCCCGAATTCCGCGCGGCGACCGCGGGGCGGACGCTGTCGGAGCGACTGCGCTACCGGGCGGCGCAGTGGTCGCACGGGCCGCGCTGGATGGTCAACGAACTCGACGGCACCGACGAGTGGTTCGGTTTCCGCGCGGTGCGCGATTTGCCGGGCGTGCCGCCGGAAATTCTGGTCGTCCCGCTGCCCGGCCACACGCGCGGCCACGTCGGGGTCGCCGTCGACACGGGGTCGGGCTGGCTGCTGCACGCCGGTGACGCGTTCTACGTCGCGAGCGAGATCGACCCGGCCGGGCCGAAGACACCGCTGTTCTGGTGGTCGTTCGAACTGGGCTCGATTGTGCGCGGCGCTTATCTGGAGAACCGGCGGCGACTGGTGGAACTGGGCCGCGCCCACGGCAATGCGATCACCATCGTCAACTCCCACGACCGTGATCTGTTCGCCCGGGTCACCGGGAATTCCGTGCGGCCCGTCGGATAGCGCCGCGAAGGCTACCGCGCGCATCCCGTGGAAGTAGGGTTTCCCGAGCTGGCGACTTCTCGGCAACCCGTGACCAGCGACGACGTAACCTGTGATGTAGGTCATGTTTACCCGGTGTGATCCGCCGCCCGGCCATTCGGCACAGTGGAGGGATGCGATACGGGTGTGCGAGTAGGAACGGATGGTTCGACGTAACGACGGATAGGTGCGCGGAGGGCGCCGGAGATGCCGGAGGGGTGATCCGGTGACCGCGGCGAAGAAGCCCGCGCCGCAACGCCGCGCGCGTCCCGACGATCCCGGCCCGGACCTGTTCGCCTACGGCACCCTGCAATTCGGTCCCGTGCTCGATGTGCTGCTGGGCCGCACGCCCGAGATGGATGTCGCGGTCGCGCGGGGCTGGCGGGTCGCGGCCCTGCCACAGCGGCTCTACCCGGGGCTGGTGGCCGAACCCGGGCGAATGGCGGGCGGGCTGGTCCTGCGCGGGCTGACCGCGGCCGACTGGCGGACCATCGAAGCCTTCGAGGATCCGGAATACGATCTGCGCCCGATCGAGCTGATCGGTTACGAGCAACCCGTGCGGACCTTCGTCTGGTCGTCGGCGGTCACGGGCAACGACTGGCTGCCCGAAGTGTTCGTCTCCCACCACCTCGACCGCTACGTCGAGCGCACGGCCCAGTGGCGGCAGGAGCGCGCCTGAGCGTCGGTGGACGGCCATAGACCGCGAGGCAGGTGTGCGGCAGGTTCGTGACGACGGCTGTCGAGAAGGACCGCCCGGGACGGTCGTCCCGGGCGGTCCTTCTCGTATTCGATTGTCAGGCAAGCCGATCCACGATCGCCGGCCGTATCATGCCCGAGCGGCGATCTCCCGCAGTGCGTACGGTTCGATGGCGCCGCGCACCAGCGCGCGTTCGTCGACCGTCTCCGCATGGTAGGGCAGCTTCGGCAGCTTCTCGCACATCGCCGCGACCGGGTCGTCGATGCGCTCGGCGACACCGAACAGGAACGTCCACTCGTGCTCGTCGCTGCCGTAGGGCACCACGGTGGCGAACAGATCGGTGAACCGCTGCCACGACCGTTTCAGCGTCTCGTTGCGCCACATGGTCGGGCAACCGGCCTGAGCGGCCAGAACGCCGCCCTCGGCCAGCAGCGCCTTACATCGGGTGAGGAATTCCTCCTCGTAGAGGCGGTTGTGCTGGGCGTCCTCGACCCGCTCATCGGGGAGGTCGATGACGATCACGTCGTAGCGCACACCGGCGGCTTCGGCCTCGGCCAGGAAGTCCCAGCCGTCGGCGTAGTGCATTCGGATCGCGCCGTCACCGCGGACCGCGGCCTCCAGCTCGGCGGGAGTGTATCCGTAGGGCAGATGCCGGGCGCACAGCTCGACCTCCATCCGGTCGATATCGACATGGTCGACGCGGGTCGCGCCCGCGGCCACCGACATCTGGCTGGCCACGCCCTCACCGGAACCGATGATGAGCACGTTGTCGAGCTTGGCCGCCAGCGCGTAGGCCGGGACCAGCATCGCCTCGTGATAGGTCAGCTGGGAGAACTCGGTGGACTGCCGGTCGTCGTCGGAGAACAGCGACACGCCCTGCGCCGTGCGCGCGATCACCATGTGCTGGAACGGAGTTCGCGCATCCACGATCACCTCCGACAGATCCCAGACGCGGGTCAGGCCGTCGCCGACCGGCTCGTGCACCCGGCGCGCGTGATGCCCGCGCTGCACGACCTCCATATGCACCGAATCCGGCTGCAGCGCCTCCTGCAGCAACTCGACCGCCTTGGTGGCGCCGGCGCCGATGCTGCCGCATGTGAACACGTCGACGAAGATGTCGCCGGATTCCGGATAGGTGTGGATCGACGCGTGCGATTCCGACAGCAGCGCCAGCACCGTCACGCCGTGGGGCTCGAACTTCTTGTGCACCACCTCGCAGATCGTCACTCCCGCGGCGAGCAACGATTGTCGAAGCGCTGTTTCGAGTCGTTCGAGATCGTCGCAGAGGGCTACGTCGACACCACCGAACTCGGCCAGCACGTGCCAGCCGGTGAATTCTGCCGTCATGGGCAAACTCACTCTCGCTCAGCGCCGATGACATGCACAGTCAAAGGCGGAAAACCGTTGAAGGACACCGACGAATAGCTCGCCGTATAAGCGCCGGTATCGAGGATCCGAACGGGATCACCGGCTCGCAGCGTGGTCGGCAGAAGGACTCGCGTGCGTTGATACAGTACATCGTCTCCGTCGCAGGTCGGACCCGCGATCACCGCCTCGTCGGCGGGGTCGCCGTCGCGGTCGGTGTCGATCCGGTAGGCGATGTACTCGTTCTCGGTCTCGGCCATACCGTTGTAGCGGCCGATGTCGAGATACACCCAGCGCCGCCCGTCCGGCGCGATGCGCACGTTCACGACCTCGGCGTGGATCACGCCGGCATTGCCCACCAGGGCACGGCCGGGTTCCACCACCAGGTCGGTGTGCTCGGGAAGGTGCCGCGTCGCCGACTCGGCGATCACGGCACTCAGTTCGGACAGCTCCGGCGCCGGGTCGGCGTACGAAATCGGCAGGCCCCCACCGATATTCACCGACGTCACCGGGATGTCCTTGACCGACAGCGCCTCCGTGATGGCAGCGGCCTGCTCGATGCCGATCTGCCACGCCACCGGATCCAGTTGCTGGGACCCCACGTGGAAATAGGGGCCCGCCACCCGCAGGCCCAGGTCGCCGGCGCGCACCAGCAGCCGCACCGCCTCACCGGGCGCGCAGCCGAATTTGGTGCCGAACGGGGTCTGCGACTGCGGCGCGGAGGCGAGGAACCGGCACTCCACCTCCGAGCCCGGCGCGAGTTCGGCGATCCGCTCCAGGTCGTCCTCGGTGTCGAAGGCGAACCGGCGCACGCCCGCGGCGTAGGCGGCGGCGATGTGGGCGGCCTTCTTGATCGGATTGCCGTAGCAGAGCACTGCCGGGTCGACCCCCAGCGCCACACACATCTCGATCTCGCCGATGCTGGCGACGTCGAATTCGGCGCCCTCGGAATCGAGCAGCCGGATGATCTCCGGCATCGGAGATGCTTTGACAGCGAAGCGAATTCGTGCCGACGGGAAGGCCGCACGGAAAGCGTGGAAGTTGCCGCGCACCCGATCGAGGTCGATGACGAGACAGGGCGACTCGGGCGCGTTTGTACCGGTCAATCTAAGGGAACTCTCTTTCTTCTGGGCAGCCTCCCGCTGCAGGCAGCGAGCGAGAGAGTATCAGCGCGGGGGCACGGGAAACGAACCGGAACGAGGGTCGGCTTGATCACGCTCGGGTCAGCGCGGCCCGCACCGGGGGACGGCGGCCGGATCAGATCAGCGCGTCGGCACCGGGTTTTCGGCGGCGTACGAGCGTCGTGGCCGGATCGCGACGGAGGCCGAGGACGATCGTGCTCATCCCGCACGCACCGTCATCGCGTCGAAGACCACCTCGCCGGCGGCATCGGATTCGGCCAGATCCACGACGGCCTCGAGCGCCCAGCCGTGATCACCGGCGGGGTCGTCGAGCACTTGGCGCACCCGCCAGAAACCCGGTTCGGTCTCCACGGCGAACAGCGCCGGGCCGCGGGCGTCCGGGCCGGTGCCGATCGCGCCGTACTCGTCGAAGTACGCGGCCAGATCGTTCGCCCAGTCCGGACCGTCGTCGAATTCGGCGAGTTCGTCCCAGCGCTGCCGGGCGGCCAGCTCGGCCCGGCGAAACATGCTGTTGCGCACCATGACCCGGAACGCACGTTCGTTCGCGGTGATCGGCCGCACGGTGTCGGCGCCGAAGGCGAGTTGATCGTCGTCGGTCTCGGCGCCCGGATTGGTGAGTTGCTCCCATTCGTCGAGCAGACTCGAATCGACTTGGCGGACAAGCTCACCGAGCCACTCGGTGATGTCCTCGAGTTCCTCGGTGCGCGCGGATTCGGGGACGGTCCGGCGCAGCGCGCGATAGGCGTCGGCGAGGTAGCGCAGCACCAGGCCCTCCGAGCGCGCCAGCTCGTACTGGGAGACCAGTTCGGCGAAAGTCAGTGAGCGCTCGATCATTTCGCGCACCACGGATTTGGGGGAGGGGCTGAATTCCGAGACCCACGGATGGCCGGCGCGATAGGTTTCGAAGGCCGGTTCGATCAACTCGGCCAGCGGTTTCGGCCAGGTGATCTCCTCGATCAGCTCCATGCGTTCGTCGTACTCGATGCCGTCGGCCTTCATTTCGGCGATCGCCGCACCCCGCGCCCGGTGCTGCTGGGCGAGCAGCAACTGGCGCGGATCCTCCAGTGTGGATTCGATGATCGACACCACATCCAGTGTGTAGCTGGGAGCGGAGTTGTCAAGCAGCTCCAGCGCTGCCAGCGCGAACGGCGACAGCGGCTGGTCGAGCGCGAAGTCGCGCTGCAGATCGACGGTGAGCCGCGCCCGACGACCGGTGGCGTCGGGTTCGTCGAGTTGCTGGACCACGCCCGCATCGCGCAGCGCACGGTAGAGCCGGATCGCTTTCAGGATGTGTTTGCGCTGCGCAGGCCGTGGTTCGTGATTGTCCTCGAGCAGATGGCGCATCGCGTCGAAACAGTTGCCCGGCCGGGCGATGACGTTGAGCAGCATCGAATTGGTGACACGGAAGCGAGACACCATCGGTTCCGGCTGCGCGGTGACGAGCCGGTCGAAGGTGTCCTCCGACCAGGACACGAAACCCTCCGGAGGTTTACGCCGCTGGATTTTGCGCAGCTTCTTCGGATCGTCGCCGGCCTTGGCGACCAGCCGGGCGTTCTCCACCTCGTGCTCGGGTGCCTGCACCACCACCGTGCCGACGGTGTCGTATCCGGCGCGCCCGGCCCGGCCCGCGATCTGATGGAATTCGCGCGCCTTCAAACGCCGCGTGCGCACCCCGTCGAATTTCGTCAATCCGGTGAGCAGCACCGTGCGGATCGGCACGTTGATGCCCACACCGAGGGTGTCGGTCCCGCAGACGACCTTCAGCAGCCCGTCCTGGGCCAGCCGTTCCACCAGCCGCCGATACTTCGGCAACATCCCGGCGTGGTGCACGCCGATGCCGTGGCGGATCAGCCGCGACAGTGTCTTGCCGAATCCGGTCGCGAACCGGAATCCGCCCAGCGCCTGGGCGATTGCGTCCTTTTCCGCCTTGGACGCGAAATTCACACTCGTCAGCGCCTGAGCGCGCTCGAGTGCGGCGGCCTGGGTGAAGTGCACGACGTAGACCGGGGCCTGGCTGGTGGTCACCAGATCTTCCAGGGTCTCCGTGATGGGAGTGCGGACATAGGAGAACAGCAGCGGCACCGGGCGCTCGGAGCCGGTGACGACGGCGGTGGAGCGGCCGGTGCGGCGTTCCAGATCCCGGGCGAAATGGTCCACCTCACCCAAAGTGGCCGACATCAGCAGGAATTGGGCGCGCGGCAGTTCCAGCAGCGGCACCTGCCAGGCCCAGCCGCGATCGGGATCTGCGTAGAAATGGAATTCGTCCATCACCACCTGGCCGATATCGGCGTCCGCGCCTTCCCGCAGCGCGAGGTTGGCGAGGATTTCGGCGGTGGCGCAGATGATGGGGGCGGTCGGATTCACCGCGGCGTCGCCGGTGACCATGCCGACCTTGTCGGCGCCGAACACCTCGCACAGCGCGAAGAACTTCTCGCTGACCAGCGCCTTGATCGGCGCGGTGTAGTAGCTGCGCTCACCGCGGTTCAGCGCGGCGAAGTGGGCACCGACGGCGACCATCGATTTGCCGGAGCCGGTGGGGGTGGCGAGGATGACGTTCGCGCCGGTCATCAGCTCGAGCAGCGCCTCTTCCTGCGCTGGATACAGCGTCAGCCCCTGGGCGGAAGTCCATTCGGCGAAGGTTTCGTACAGCCAGTCGGCATCCACGTCGGGCACGGCACGGTCGGGAACCAGTTCGGACAGCTGCACGTGCGTCCACGTTACCGACGAACCGCCGCGGGTACCGCATCGCCCGGCGGCACGGCGGTGAACCGTGCGCGCCGGGCGATGTGGTGTGGGTCAGTCCCGGGGGTCGTCGCCGTCGCCGAATTCGGTCTGCTCGGCGAGGAAGCGCTCGAACTCCGCGCCCAGTTCCTCGCCCGTCGGCAGGTCGGCCTCGCCGGCGAGCAGGCTGGAGCGGCGCTCTTGGGCGGTGACGAAGCTGTCGTACTGGCGCTCGAGCGCCTGCACCACCGTCTCCACCTCGGCATTTCCGGCGATGTGCTCGTTGACCTGTTCGCGCACGCGGGCCGCTGCCTCGCCGAGTGCGGCCAGCGGAAGTTCCAGCCCGGCGTTGTCGGCGACGTTCTCCAGCAGTGTCTGCGCGGCTTCCGGGTACGCGGTCTGCGCCAGATAGTGCGGGACGTGCACCGAGAATCCGATGGATTCGTGGCCGTGCTGTCCCATGCGGTACTCCAGCAGCGACGACGCGCTACCGGGAACCTGCAGTTCTCCGGGCCAGCGCTGATGCTCACCGATCAGATCGCGGTCGCTGGCGTGTGCGGTGACACCCAGCGGCCGGGTGTGCGGAATCGCCATCGGGATCGCGCTCAGGCCGATGCTGCGACGCACGCCGAGCTGTTCGGCCAGCAGGCGCACCGCCGTCACGAACTTTTCCCAGCGCAGGTCGGGTTCGATGCCCGACAGCAGCAGGAAGGGGGTGCCGGCGGTATCGCGCAGCGCCCACAGGTTCAGTTCCGGATCGGCGTAGTCCGAGAAGTGATCGGTCTTGAACGTCATCAACGGCCGCCGCGAGCGATAGTCGAGCAATTCGTCGACGTCGAACGAGGCGACGAGCTCCGACTCGAGGCTTTCGCGCAGATGGGTCGTTGCCAGCCGTACCGCGTGACCCGCGTCGGTGAAACCTTCCAGGCCGTGCACCAGCACCGGACCCTCGCCGTCGGCCGAGGACAGCTGCGGAGCGGGGAACTCCAGCTCGTACATACTGCTCATTTGCCAAACTCCCTGGTCAAGCCCTGTCCGCCTCAGTCGTTTTCAGTGGTGGCCCGGTGCCGGATCTCGCCACCTCTCCACCGTCCAGGGTACGCGCGCGGGGGTCGCGTACCGGTCGGCGTGCGGGTGGTGACATCCGACGGAAACCGCCGGTCCACCGGGGGATGTAACCCTGCAGAGTAGCGGTCGCGGAGCGTACCCGGCGGAGGTAGGCCACGCTCTGCCCTACCGGAGAAGACAACTCCGGATCGGCGGGCCGTATTCCCGCGGGGTCGGCGTGGCAGATTCGCGGGGGCGGCGGTATCGGCCATAGTGGGGGAGTGAGCGTCCCGGATCCGCCGGCCTCGCGGAGGCGCCGCGGGTTCGGCCGCACCGTCGGGTACGCGGCATTGAGTTGTCTGCTCGCCGCGTGCGGTTCCACGGTGTCCGGGCATCCGGCCGCGATGCGCCAGAGTGTGGTCACCCGGCATATCGACGGTGATCTGACGGCGATGCTGCCCGGCCAGGACCGATTCCCGACGGGCTATACGACCGTCGTCGCCTCCGGTGATCGCGCCGCGGCGGCAGCCGCGGACCTCACCGCGATTCCGCCGGGGGCACAAATCGACCCGCCGGACTGCGCACCCGATCCGCCCGATCCCGGCCGGATCGCCGTCGTGGTCGGCACGGACGACCGGACGCGAGCCACGATCACCGTCGTGCTCAGCCGTACGAACGAGCCGTTGTCCCATCTGGGGGATCAGCTTTCGCGCTGCGCCACGGTGCACGCCCGGCACGCGGCGATCGATCGCACGATCACCACGCGGCTGCTGCCGCCTCCGCCGGTCGATGCCGACGACTCTCTGGCCTTCGGCCGGACGGTGACCGGCGCGCCGCCCGGCAGCTCCGCCGATCCGGCCTTGCGCACACTGCTCGCGCAGGTCGGTGACATCCGAATCGAAACCACGGCAATGACTTTCGGTGCCGACGCACCGGATACGACCGGCCTGGACCAGGTCTTCACGGCCGCGGTCGCCAAGGTCCGCACCCGCTGAACACCTCTGGCGGATGTGCTCTCCCCGGCGCAACCGTAACAGCAGGCACCGACATCTCGGCCTGGTTCCACCGCGTGTCGCCGCCGCGATCCCCAGGTCTCGAGGGGCTCCCCAGACGAAATGAAAGCCCAGCTCAGCCACGCGGGCCGGCGGTGACGCCCGGGCAGTGTGAATGCCATGACCACACACACCGACCCCAGCCGGCCCAGCACCGACCGCCCCGATGCCGTGCGGACGCCCCCGCTCTCGAACACTGCGTCGCATCCCGACGCGGCCTCGCCGGAGGCGGACACGATACGAGTCGTGACCGGCCCCGGCACCCCGCCGCTGCCCGAGCCGAGGGCGGGGGCGGGCGTGCCGGGCCGAGAGGGCTGCTCGACGACCGCGGATCATGCGCGGAAGGCAGGCCACGGCGGGTCGGAGGGCACCTCTGCCGCTGCGGGTCATGCGCGGAAGGTCATGGACGCCTGGGGGGCCACGAAGGCCGCGGAGGACGAAGCCGCTACCGATAGTGAGCGCGACGCGGCGTCGCCGCCTTTCTCACCGCGCATCGCCCCACACGCCCACCGGATCTGTCGCTCGCAGAACGGAGTCACCCGCACGACGGGCGGGTGGACGGGCGGGTCGCCCGCCGAGACGGTACCAGTTCCGTTGCACTGCAACACTGTTCGCGGGAGCGCACGTGTGGACGCCCCGCGAGACGCGTGTGCCGGCACCCGATGCGCGGCCGTGCGCGAAAGCGCCGGCGCCGGAGACGGCTGTGGCTACTCGAGGGAGCCGAAGCGGCGTTGGCGGTGTGAGGCCGATCAGGTGTTGCGGCCGCGTGCGGATATCTGCGGAAGCGACGGCGGTGACGAGGAATACGGTGCTGTGCACAACGCGGACGACATGGTGGACGCCGGTGGTGATACGGCGAAACCGCTGTCGTCACAGAGTGATACGCCGCCGGAACCGGCGGGGAGCGTGGCGGACACGCCTCTCGCCGGACCGGGTTCGACACCGCCCGGCGGGGATGGGCACGACGGTGAGGCCGAACCGGGTTCGTCCGGCCGGGGCGACGGTGGGACGTCCGGGAACCTGGCCCAAGACGCGATGGAACAGCACACGCGAGCAGAAGGCGTCGAACAGCTGTGGACGGCGACGGCGCTGACCATGAACGAACCGGCGGAGTTCATCGCGGCCGTGCCCGCGCTGCTGGGATTTCGACCGCAGCGCTCGCTGGTGGCCTGTCTGCTGCTGCGGTCGCAGAAGTACCCGGGGGCGGTCTATCTCGGAGCGGTGGCCCGCCACGATCTCGACGTAGCGGGCTGCGGGGCCTGGGTGCGACTGGCCGGCCAGCTGGCCGCCCTCTGTGGTCAGGAGCAGGCCGTCGGTGTGGTGACGCTGATCGTCGACGATCGTGCCACGGCACCGCGGGCGGGGCGGGCCGGGCGGCGCGCGGCCCGGCATCGCGACTTGGTGCGGGTGCTCGACGGCGCGCTGCGGAGCCAGGACGTACTCCTCGCCGAAGCATGGGCCGTGGGCGGGATCACCCCGGGTGCCGACTGGTGGAGTGTGCTCGATCCGGACAGTGCCGGGACACAAGCGGATCCGGCGGCCTCGCCGGTCGCGCTCGCCCAAGTGCTCGACGGCCGTCCCATCCGAGGCTCGCGCACCGAGCTCACGGCCGCGGTGGCAGAGGATATGCCGCTGCGTGTCGAGATCGACGCGGTGATCGGCAGCGCCGCGGAGGCCGCCAGGCTGCGGTTCCGGCGCGCACTGCGTGCCGGCGAGCCACGCTCCTACAGCCGCGCGGCCCTGGACATGGTGCTGTGGCAGATCAGCACCGTCGAATCGGGCGACGAACTCGACCCACGCGAACTCGCGGATCTGGCCGTCGCCGTGCGCGACACCGCGGTGCGCGACTCCCTGTTCGCGGTGGCGCTGGGTGCCCATGCCGCCGCGGCCGAAGCGCTGTGGTCCCGTGCCTGCCGCGGCCTCACCGGCCCCGACCGCGCTGAACTGGCCACCCTGTTCGGCTACAGCGCCTACACCCGCGGCGACGGACCGCTGGCGGGTGTGGCGTTCGAGGCGGCACTGCAGGCCGATCCGGCGCATCGCATCGCACGACTGCTGGATGCGGCGCTACGCACCGGCATGCGCCCCGGTGATGTGCGCAAACTCGCCGTCAGCGGCCGCGATATCGCCGCCGGCCTGGGGGTCGACCTGGCCATCGCCGACCTCGGCGAACCGCCAACCGACGCGGAGTCGCGATGACACCCGCCCGGTCACGGTCGCGGGGACCGCGCGTATCAGCGAGCGCTGTGCGCGCGGTCGCCGAGCGAGGTGAGGAAATCCCACGCGTCGGAGACGATTTCGTCGAGATCGTTGTGTTCGGGCTGCCAGCCGAGTTCGTCGATCGCCTTCGCGCTCGAGGCGATCAGCACCGCCGGATCACCGGCGCGCCGCGGCGCGTCCACCGCCGGAATGGGCCGGCCGACCACACGCTCACAGGCCGAGATAACTTCGCGCACCGAGAAACCCGTACCGCTGCCGAGGTTGAAGATGCGATGTTCGCCCGGCCGCGACTGCGCCAGCGCCAGCACATGGGCACGGGCGAGGTCACGAATGTGGATGTAGTCGCGCACCGCGGTGCCGTCCGGCGTCGGGTAGTCGGTGCCGAAGACGGAGATCGAATCCCGATGCCCCAGAGCCGTTTGCAGGATCAACGGGATGAGATGGGTTTCCACCACACGGTTCTCACCGAGCCCGCCGTAGGCGCCGGCGACGTTGAAATACCGCAGGCTCGTCGCGGCCAGACCGTGGGCGACGGCGTAGGAGGTGATCGCGTGGTCGATCGCGAGTTTCGACGCCCCGTAGGGATTGGTCGGCCGGGTCGGGGCGGACTCGAGAATCGGAACCAGTTCCGGCTCACCGTAGACCGCCGCGGTCGAGGAGAACACCAGCCGCGGGGTCTGCGTGCGGCGGATCGCCTCCAGCAGCGCCAGCGTCTTCACCACATTGCCGTACCAGTACTTCTCGGGCTGCTGCACCGATTCACCGACCAGCGACTGCGCCGCGAAATGCAGGACGCCGTCGAAGGATTCGGATTCGATCAGTTCGACGCCGGTGGTCGCGATATCTCCGTCGACGAATTTCGCCCCGGCCGGCACACCCTCGGCGTTGCCGGTGGACAGATCGTCGACCACCACGACCTCGTGGCCGTCCTGAACCAGTACCTGGGCGCATACTCCGCCGACATATCCGGCACCGCCGGTTACCAGGAGTTTCATTCGTCAGGCCAGCCTGACCTGGACCGCGTGGGCCATCTCGTCGGACAGTTCGAAACCGACGTGCCCGGGCACCGAGATGATCACCACACCCGGCTTGGTCTCCACGGTCACGCGGGCGTCGGGGACCACCCCCGCCTCCCGCAGCTGACCGATCACATCCGGATCGGCCTGGATATGTTCCGACAACCGCCGCACGACGACCGCCGACACCTGTCCGGGCGGCAGATCGGAGAGCCGGACCAGCGTCTCCTCACCGGAATGGATGGAGTTGACGCCGAGTTCGTCCAGGCCGGGGATGGGGTTGCCGTACGGGGAGGTGGTGGGATGGTTGAGCACCTCGAGCAGACGCATTTCCACCTCCTCGCTCATCACGTGCTCCCAGCGGCAGGCTTCGGCGTGCACGTTCTGCCAGTCCAGCCCGATCACGTCGACCAGCAATCGTTCGGCCAGCCGGTGCTTGCGCATGACCGCCACGGCCATCGCACGGCCCTTGTCGGTGAGTTCGAGGTGCCGGTCGCCGGCGACCATCAGCAGACCGTCGCGCTCCATCCGCGCGACCGTCTGACTCACCGTCGGGCCGCTCTGCTCGAGGCGCTCGGCGATACGCGCCCGCAACGGCACCACGCCCTCCTCCTCGAGGTCGTAGATGGTACGGAGATACATCTCCGTGGTGTCGACCAGATCCTTCACCTGTTACCCCTTCGTCGGCACGAATTCTACCCACGCCCGGCTGCGCAATCGGCCTCAGCATATTTCGCACGTCCTGCACGAACTCCGCCGATACCTGCGCGCGCGACCGGATGCGCGCGGGCGACAGGCGCGCCCGGTGTCGTCTTGCATTTCTACTGCATGACAACGACAACTCGGGTGGTCTGCTTCCCGTGTCCCCGGCCGTGCGAGCAACGCCACGGCGACGGGCCGCGGTGGGCTAGCGTGACGGTATGGCAGACGACGCCGCCGTGGTGTGGACCGACCGCTTCCTGGACTACACCTGGACCCCGGAGCACCCGATGAAACCGGCCCGGCTCCGATTCACGATGGCACTCGCGCGCAGTCTCGGATTGCTCGACGGCATCGAAACCCTCGCGCCCGGTCCCGCCGGCGACGGTGAGCTGCTGCGCATCCACACCGCCGCCTATCTCGACGCGGTGCGTCACGCCGTTCCCGCACCGCCGGGCACCACACCGCCGGCCGCGCCCCCGCACGGGCTGGGGTCGATGGACAATCCCGTCTTCCCTCATATGCACGAGGCGGCCTCGGTGATCGTCGGCGGAACCCTTGCCGCCGCCCGGGAAATCGCGGCCGGCCGCACCCGGCGGGCGGTGAGCATCGGGGGTGGTATGCATCACGCGATGCCCGACGCGGCATCGGGGTTCTGCGTCTACAACGATGTGGCGGTGGCCATTTCGTGGCTGCTGGACAACGGATTCGACCGCATCGCCTACGTCGACGTCGACGTGCACCACGGCGACGGCGTGCAGCGCGCCTTCTACGACGACCCTCGCGTGCTGACAATTTCGCTGCATCAGCATCCGGCGACGCTGTGGCCCAACACGGGCTGGCCCGAAGAGATCGGCGCGGGCCCGGCCGAAGGCACCGCGATCAACCTCGCCGTCCTGCCCGGTACCCGGGATGCGCAGTGGCTGCGCGGATTTCACGCCGTGGTGCCCGGAGCGCTGGCCGCGTTCCGGCCGCAGCTGGTGGTCAGTCAGTGCGGAGTCGACAGCCATCGCGAAGACCCCCTCGCCGACCTCGAACTCACCGTCGACGGCCAGCGCGCGGCGTTTCGCGCCATGCGTGAACTCGCGGACCGATATGCCGAAGGGCGCTGGCTGGCCGTGGGCGGCGGCGGCTACGGGGTGGTCCGGGTGGTGCCGCGAGCGTGGACCCATCTGCTGGCGATAGCGCTGGATCGCGAGATCGATCCTGGGACCGTCATCCCCGAGGAATGGCGTGAGCTCGTGCGCGCCTATGCCCCGACCGTGCCGGCGCCGGTCACGATGGGCGACGGTGGCGACACCGCGTTCACCCCGTGGGAGGGGCCGGGCGGTGTGCTCGACACCGGCGACGCCCGTATCGACCGCGTGCAGCGCGCGATCGACACCTCGGTGCTCGCCACCCGCCGCGCGACCTACGGATTGCTGGGCCTGGACCCGGAGGACCCCCGTGACTGAATCATCCGCCACCACACCGGACGCCGAGAACACTCCCGCCGATCCGCCGCCGCCTCCGCAGCATTGGTTCGCCGACGTGCTCGCCGCCGACGGCGGTGTGGTCCGGCTCCGCCCGATCACCCCCGCCGATGCGGAGCCGATGCAGGCCTTTCACGCGGCGTTGTCCGATCGCACCCGCTATCTGCGTTATTTCGGTCCCTATCCGCGGATGACACCGAAGGATCTGTACCGCACCACCCACGTGGACTACCACAATCGAGTGGGGCTGGTCGTCGAGCTGGGGTCGGTGATCATCGCGGTCGGCCGCTACGAACTGCTCACTGATCGCGAAGGCCCTCGCGCGGCGGAGGTGGCGTTCGTCGTCGCCGACGAGCATCAGGGCCGCGGGCTGGGGTCGATTCTGCTCGAGCATCTGGCCGGTGCGGCCGCCGAGAACGACATCGAGACCTTCGTCGCCGAGGTGCTCGCCGAGAACCACACCATGGTCACGGTTTTCCGGGAGGCCGGATACCAGGTGCAGCGCAGTCGCGACGGGTCGGTGTTGCACCTCGAATTCGCCATCGACCCCACCGAAGCGCTGCTGTCGGTGCGGGATTCGCGGGAGCGGGCCTCGGAGGCGCGCAGTGTCGGCAATCTGCTGGCCCCGCGGTCGATCGCGGTCATCGGCGCCACCCCGGCGGCGAGCCGGGTCGGCGGGGCGGTGCTGGCGAATCTGCTGTCCGGCGTGTTCCAGGGCCCGGTGTACCCGGTGAATCCGAACCGGAACTCCGTCCGCGGTGTGCGCGCCTACCCGACCGTGCACGACATCCCCGACGAACTGGATCTGGCGGTGGTCGCCGTACCGGCCGAGGAGATCAAATCCGTCCTCGACGACTGTATGGCCAAGGGGGTCAAAGGCCTGGTCGTGCTGACCGCCGGATTCTCCGAAACCGGGCCGGCCGGCTATCACGCCGAACGCGATCTGGTCGATGCCGCGCGCGGCCACGGCATGCGGGTGGTGGGCCCGAGTGCGCTCGGTATCGCCAACACCGATCCGGCGGTCTCGCTGAACGCCACGCTGGCGCCGGTCCTGCCGGGTCGCGGCCGAGTCGGATTCTTCTGCCAGTCCGGGCCGCTGGGTGCGGCCATCCTGGGTGAGGCGGCCGCGCGCAAGCTCGGCCTGTCGACCTTCGTCTCGGCGGGCAATCGCGCCGATGTATCCGGCAACGACCTGCTGCAGTACTGGGACACCGATCCCGACACCGACGTCGTACTGCTGTATCTGGAGACGTTCGGCAATCCGCGCAAGTTCTCCCGCATCGCGCGCCGGGTGGCCCGCACCAAGCCGGTGGTGGCGGTGAGTAGCGGCCGCAACGCCGCCAACGTGCCGGTCAGCGGTCTGGAACGGTCGGTGGAACGCGATCTGTTCGCTCAGGCCGGAATCGTGCAGGTCGATACGATCGCCGAACTGTTCGACTGCGCCATGCTGCTGGCGTATCAGCCGCTGCCCGACGGTCCGCGGCTCGCGGTGATCGGCAACAGCGCGGCTCTGGGCTGGTTGGCGGTGGATGCGGCGCGCGGGGAGGGACTGGAGGTGGGGGAGCCGACCGATCTGGGGCCGCAGGCCGAACCCGCCGACTACCTGACCGCCGTCGCGAGTGCGATGGATTCCGCCGAGGTCGACGCCGTCATCGTCATCTTCGCGCCGCCGGTACCGGCGGCGGTCACCGCCTTCGCCGAGGCGATCCGGGCCGGCGCGCAGGATGCGGTCAAACCCGTGCTCACCACGTTCGTCGCCGATCACGGAATGCCGAACCTGCTCACCGTGCGCGGTGCCGGCGGCATCGTCGACCGCGGTTCCATTCCGTCCTACCCGGATCCGGAACGCGCGGCGCGGGCGCTGGCTCGGGTGCGGCGGTACGCGGCGTGGCGGACGCGTCCGGCCTCCCTGGTGGTACGGCCGGACGGTCTCGAGGTCGTGCGGGCGCGAGAGCTGGTGGAGCAGTGGATGTCTCGCAGTCCCGACGGGGAGTGGCTCGGTGACCTGGAGGCCGCGGAACTGCTCGCCTGCTACGGCATTCGCGTGGTGGAATTCCGGGAAGCCCACGATCCCGAGGCCGCGGTCGCGGCAGCCGCGGAATTGGGATATCCCGTCGCCGCCAAGGCCACCGGCGAAATGTGGCGCAGCCGGCCCGATTTCACCGGTGTCCGCCTCGATCTGTGGCGCGACACCGCGGTCCGGCGTGCTTATACCGATCTGGCGGAGTTGACCGGCAACGCGGTCGTCCACATTCAGAAGATGGCGACCAAGGGGGTGGGGTGTGTGCTGCGAGTCCAGGACGATCCCTCGTTCGGATCCGTCATCGGATTCGGCCTCTCGGGAACCATCATCGACCTGCTCGGCGACCGCGCCTACCGGGCGCTGCCGCTGACCGAGGCCGAGGCGGTGGAACTGATCGACGCGCCGCGCGCCGCCCCGCTGCTCGACGGGCAGGCCGGATCGGGTCGCACGATCGGCGAACCGGTGGACAAGAAGGCGTTGGCCGCACTGGCACAACGCATTTCGGCGCTGTGCGACGATCTGCCGGAGGTGCGGGAATTGTCGGTGGAACCGGTGCTGGCCTCACCGGAGGGCGCCGCGATCCTGTACGCGCGGGTGCGGATCGGGCCGGAGCCGAGCCGCTTCGACAACGGGCCGCGCCGCCTGGTGTGAGCCGTCGCGTGCCCGGTCCGCCATACCGCCGTGACCAGCGCCACCGCGGCCGGTCGGGCGACATGGTCGATACTGGCCGTATGCGCGAAGATCAGATCGAGAGCGCTACGGCGCCCCTGCGGGACGATATTCGGTTTCTCGGCGCGATCCTGGGCGAGACCATTCACGACCACGAGGGCCCCGAGGTGTTCGACCTCGTCGAACGGGTGCGGGTCGAGGCCTTCAGGGTGCGGCGGTCGGAAGTGGAACGCAGCGCGGTCGCGGAGATGCTGCGCGATACCGAGTTGCGGGTGGCGATCCCGCTGATCCGGGCGTTCAGCCATTTCCTGCTGCTGGCGAATCTCGCCGAGGACCTGCAGCGCGACCGCCGCCGCGCGGTCCACGTCGCCGCCGGTGAGCCACCGCAGGAATCCAGCCTGGCCGCGACCTATCGGGCTCTCGACCACGCCCGCGTCGACGGCGCGGTCGCCGCGGAGGTGCTCGACGACGCGCTGGTCTCGCCGGTGATCACCGCTCATCCCACCGAAACGCGGCGCCGTACCGTCTTCGACGTCCAGGCCCGCATCACCGAACTGATGCGGCGGCGGGCGCGCTATCGCGAGGACGAACCCGAATACGCGGCGATCGACCACGACATCCGCCGCCAGATCCTCACCCTGTGGCGCACCGCGCTGATCCGCCTCGCGCGGTTGCGGATCTCCGACGAGATCGAGGTCGGATTGCGCTACTACGACCTCACCCTGCTCGAGGTGATTCCGCGCATCAACGCCGGGGTGCGCGAGGCGCTGCGGGCGCGGTGGCCCGGATACGATCTGCTCGCCCGGCCGATCCTGCGGCCCGGTTCCTGGATCGGCGGCGACCGCGACGGCAACCCGAACGTGACGGGCGAGGTGGTGGAACGCGCCACCCGCCGGGCCGCCACGGTGATCTTCGGCCACTATCTGAAAGAGCTTGTCGCGCTGGAGAAGTCGCTGTCGCAGTCGATCCGGCTGGTCGCGATCACCCCGGAGCTGGCCCGGCTGGCCGATGCCGCGGGCGACGATTCACCGCAGCGCGCGGACGAACCGTATCGTCGCGCGATCCGCGGCATCCGGCTTCGGGTAGCCGCGACCGCGCAGCGCGCCCTCGGCTCGGCGGCCGAATTCCCCTCGGTGCTCGAACTGCCGGGTGAGCAGCTCGCCCGCGTCGCTCCGTACGAGGGGCCGGCGCAGCTGCTGGACGAGCTGAACACCATCGACGCCTCCATGCGCGAATCCGGTGACGGCCTGCTGGCCGACGACCGCTTGGCCGCACTGCGCGGAGCGGTGGAGACGTTCGGATTCCACCTGCAGGGCTTGGACATGCGCCAGAACTCGGAGGTGCACGAGCAGGTCGTGGCCGAACTGCTGGCGTGGTCGGGAGTGCACCCGGATTACGGCAGCCTCTCCGAACCGGAGCGTGTCGAGCTGCTGGCACAGGAATTGAGTACGCGCCGCCCGCTGCTGGGCCCGCACGCCCGGCTCAGCGAACTCGCCACCAAGGAATTGGGTGTGGTTCGTGCGGCCCGGGCCGCGATCGACGCGCTGGGGCCCGATACCGTGCCCAACTACATCATCAGTATGTGCACCTCGGTCAGCGACATGCTCGAGGCGGCGCTGCTGTTGAAAGAGGCGGGAATTCTCGACCCCGGCGACGAACAGACTCCACCCCACTCCCCGGTCGGGGTGGTTCCGCTGTTCGAGACGATCGACGATCTGCGCGGTGGTGCGGCGACTTTGGCCGCGGCACTGGAGGTTCCGGCGTACCGCCGGCTGGTCGCCGCCCGCGCGATGGCGCAGGAAGTGATGCTCGGCTATTCCGACTCCAACAAGGACGGCGGATATCTGGCGGCGAACTGGGCGTTGTACCGCGCCGAACTAGATCTGGTGGAAACCGCGCGCAAGACCGGAATCCGGTTGCGGCTGTTCCACGGCCGGGGCGGGACTGTCGGCCGCGGCGGCGGCCGCAGCTACGACGCGATCCTCGCCCAGCCGGTGGGCGCGGTGCGTGGTTCGCTGCGCCTGACCGAACAGGGTGAGGTGATCTCCACCAAGTACGCCGAATCCGGTTCGGCCCACCGCAATCTGGAATCGCTGGTCGCCGGAACGCTGGAATCGTCACTGCTGGATGTCGAGGGGTTGGGGTCCGGCGCCGAGGCGGCCTACGAAGTCTTCGAGGAGCTCGCGGACGCGGCGCGCGAGGTCTATGCGCGGCTGGTGCACCGGACGCCCGGCTTCGTCGACTACTTCCGGGCTTCCACGCCGATCGCGGAGGTCGCCGACCTCAATCTCGGCAGCCGGCCGGCCTCGCGCAAGCCCACCAATTCGGTGTCGGACCTGCGGGCCATTCCCTGGGTGATGGCGTGGAGCCAGTCGCGGGTGATGCTGCCGGGCTGGTACGGCACCGGCAGCGCCATCCAGGAGTGGGCCGGTACGGATTCCGAGCGCTGGGATACCCTGCGCGATCTGTATCGGCAGTGGCCGTTCTTCCGCACCGTGATGTCCAATCTGGCGCAGGTGATGGCCAAGGCGGATATGGATATCGCCGCCAGCTACGCGGAACTGGTCGAGGATGCGACGTTGCGCGCCACCATCTTCGGCATGATCCGCGACGAGTTCGACCGCACCGTGCAGGTGCACGCGGCGATCACCGGCAGCGATCAGTTGCTCTCGGACAATCCCGCGCTGGCCGAATCCATTCGTAATCGCTTCCCGTATCTGGAACCGCTGAACCAGATGCAGGTGGATCTGCTGCGGCGCAGGCGCGCCGGGGATGAATCGGAATTGGTCGAGCGCGGCATCCTGCTCACCATGAACGGCCTGGCCACCGCCCTGCGCAATTCGGGATAACCGGCCGATTCGCCCCCGGCCGCAAGGGGATTCGCACACAGAGTCAGGGCGGATCGATACAGCACGCCGGCCGACGGATGTGCCCCGGAGGGGGAAAGGGCACACCGGCGTCGGCCGGCGCAGCGGAGGTGACCACGCTATCCGGTCACCGGGATGGTGCTGGGCCGGATTCCGGGCGGCCCAGCGTCTGTGTGACCTAGCTGGCGTAGGCGCGCAGGCGGTCCGCCCGCTCACCCTTGCGGAGCTTGGCCATGACTTCGCGTTCGATCTGGCGCACGCGCTCACGCGAGAGACCGAACAGTTTGCCGATCTGGTCGAGAGTGCGCGGCTGGCCGTCGTCGAGGCCGAAGCGCAGCCGGATGACCTGCTGTTCGCGCTCGTCCAGGGTGGCCAGCACACTGCGCACGTCGCGGTGCATGAGCCCGGCGATGACGGCGCTCTCCGCGGAGGTCGCCTCCGAATCCTCGATGAAGTCGCCCAGCGGGGCTTCCTCGTCGTTGCCGACCGGCATGTCCAGGCTCACCGGGTCGCGGCTGTGGTCGAGCAGATCGGCGATCTTCTCCACCGGAATACCCGACTCGGCCGACAGTTCCTCGTCACTGGCCTCGCGGCCGAGCTGCTGATGCAGTTCCCGCTTGATCCGGGCGAGCTTGTTGACCTGTTCCACCAGATGCACGGGGAGGCGGATGGTGCGGCTCTGATCGGCCATACCGCGGGTGATGGCCTGACGGATCCACCAGGTGGCGTAGGTGGAGAACTTGAATCCCTTGGCGTAGTCGAACTTCTCCATCGCGCGGATCAGTCCCAGGTTGCCTTCCTGGATCAGGTCCAGCAGCGGCATGCCGCGGCCGGTGTAGCGCTTGGCCAGCGATACGACCAGGCGGAGGTTGGCCTCCAGCAGGTGCTGGCGGGCGGCCTGGCCGTCGCGGACCAGGATCGCCAGATCCCGCTTGCGGGTCGCCGAGAGCCGCTTGCCGGTCTCCAACAGGTGTTGGGCATAGAGGCCCGCCTCGATGCGCTTGGCCAATTCGACCTCGTCGGCGGCCGTGAGCAGCGCGGTCTTACCGATCCCGTTCAGGTACACGCGTACCAGGTCGGCTGCGGGGCTCTGGGCGTCGAGGTCCGAATCGATGGCGCGCACTCCAGTGGTGGCGGGGCTTGTCATGACTTGCCTCCTGTCGGTGGTGTCTCACTCCGAACAACGGACCCGACACTGGGAAAGTTCCCCGCCTTGGCGCCGATAAACCGTGCTGAGCTGCGGCTTTCACATCCTCCGTCTGAGAAGTTCTTAAGAAGGGAACTCCGGGAACAGGGGGGAGGACGCGGGCGCGCGCCCGGCGTCGGTTGCGGTCGCGTCGAGTTCTTCCGGTGTGATCAGTCCGTGCCGGACCAGTCCGGTGACCGCCGACAACGCGTCGGCTCGGAATTGCGGTGTGGCGGTGTCGCCGGTGTGGCCGATCGCGAGCAATTCGACCAGTTCTTCCAACGGCAGTCCGCCGGGCCGCATTCCCGCGAGCAGCGCCGCCAGAGTGTCGTCGATCTCGTGCTGCCAGCGGGGACCGTCACCCCGATGTAGCCGGACCACGCGCTCCTGCCAGCCCTCGGCGCCCAGCAGCAGGACGCGTTCGAGCGCCGTCGCGGCGTCGACGGTGAATCGCGCACGCCAGGCGACATCGTGGTCCGCCAGGACCCTGCGCAGCCACGCCGAGCGGCGGAAGTAGGCCGGTGCCTCCGCGCCGAGCGGGTCGTCGAAACCATGGGTGAGATCCTCGGCGAGCACTTCGGTGGGCCCGTCGATCGCGCGCAGATAGACGAAGCCGAAACCGATACCCTCCACCTTCGCCGCATCGAAGGCGGCCAGCCACTGTTCGGCCCGCTGCTGGGCCTCGGGATCGCGCGGATCGAGGCCGGCATCGCGCAGCCACGTGCCGACATACAGCGCCGGATCGGCCACATCGCGCTGCACGATCCAGGCGTCGACCCCGTGGTCGGGCAGCCAGCTCGCCACCCGGGTCCGCCAGTCGACACCGCCGGCGTGCACCCAGGAGGCGAGCATCGCCGCGGTGCCGCCCGGATTCAGCATCCCGGGCGCCTGGGAGACGACCAGTTCGCTGGCGCCGTCCAGGGCCAACCCCGAATCGCGGTAGGTGTGCTCGATCCGGGCCGGCCCGACCACGAACGGAGGATTGGCCACCACCTGATCGAAGCGGCGCCCGGCCACCGGCTCGAACCACGAGCCTTCGGCGAATTCGATCTCCAGGTCGTTGAGCGCGGCGGTCGCCTCGGCCAGCCACAGCGCCCGGCTGCTGACATCGGTGCCGGTCACCGTCTTCGCATAGCCCGCGGCGTGCACCGCCTGCACACCGCAGCCGGTGCCGAGATCCAGGACCGATCCGACGGGTTCGGTCGGTGTGGCGCGCAGCAGCGACAGCGACGCCTGTCCCACGCCCAGGACGTGGTCGGCGCTGAGTGTGCGGCGCCGCATCGAGTCGTCGAGATCCGACAGCACCCAGCGGGTGCCCGATCCCAGGTCCAGTGGGCGCAGGTCCAGGGCGGCGCGGATCGAATCACCGTCGCGCTCGAGCAGACCGGCGGCGACGGCTCGGCCGAGGTCGAGCGGCGCGAAGGCCGCGGCCACCTCCCGTTCGGGCAGGGCGTCACCGAGCAGCAGCAGCCGGATCAGCGTGCCGAGTTCACCGGCCTCGCGCGCGGCCCGGCGCACCGGTACCGGTTCGGAGCGCCCCAGAGCGGTGTGGGCGTCGGCGCCGATGGCCTCGAGCACGGTGTCGGCGTCGTAGCGGACCCGGGTCAGCGCGGTGCGCAGCGCGGGTGCGAGGGCGGTGAGCAAGGAGGCGGTGGTCCGGTCGGCAGGCACACGAGAACTCTGCCACCTGGTACGGGGTGCCGTACTCGCCGGGTCCGGGCAGGTCGCCCGCGTCGTTCAGCCGTCGATGGACCGATGCTGTCCCGATTCGAGCGCTTTCGCCGCCCGGCGCTCGTCCCAGCGGCTGGGCTCGTCCTTGCTGCGCGGCGGCCGGTCGTTCGCGATGAGGACGGCGATCCAGGGCAGCGGGATGGAGACGCCGATGATGGCCAGGGAGATCAGCGCGTTGCTCCACAGGCCGTAGGCCGCCGCCGCCAGCACCAGGCAGGGAATGCGGAAGCCCATCAGGATCATGTAGCGCTTGACGCGGGCGCGGTGCTGCTGCTCCAGGGAGGGCGCGGCCTCGGTGATCAACACCGGATGCTTGTCCTCCCCGGGGAAATATCCGGTCGAGGCGCGGGTGGGCCGGGGGATCGAGCCGGGAGGCCGGCGCTCGAACGTCGCGCCCGATGGCCGCGGATCGTCCGCCGGCACCGAAACCTCCGGGCCTTCGGCGGCGTTCGCGGAGCCGCTGGGCTCGGCCGCGCGTGCGTCCTCGCGCTCCGAACCGACCCGTCCGGGGCCCGACGTCCGGGACTCGGGCGGTAGGTCGGAGGAGTCGCCGTCACGCTGCATACGTCGAGTCTTCCACTCCGCATGATCGAATGCACACGCGCCTTCGGCCGCGCGAGCACCGCCGGGCCGCGGGGTATTCGATGAGGTTGGCGACACCCGCTCACCACCCTCGCGTGGCGATGGCAGAATCGATGGGGTGAGCACCGACACCCTGGTTCGTCCGGATACGACCACCGACGAGACGACCGACAGCGATACTCCGAAATTCTTCCACTACGTGAAGAAGGACAAGATCGCCGAAAGTGCCGTCATGGGTACCCATGTGGTAGCGCTGTGCGGCGAAGTGTTCCCGGTGACGCGCTCGGCCAAGCCCGGCTCGCCGGTCTGCCCGGACTGCAAGCGCATCTACGAAATGATGAAGAAGGACTGAGCCGCAGCACCGACCGAGCGGCCGGTTGCGGCTGTCTCCTCCGTCTGCGCCCACGCCCGTCCCGCTTGTGTGATCATTGTTCTCTCTGACGAGAACAATGTTTTCCGCGAGGTGGGCACTACATGAAAATCGCGACGTCCCGGTGGTTGCGCACCGTCTCCTGCCTCGTGGCGGCTGCCGCCTTCTCGACCGCGACCACCGCCCAGGCCGGCGAACCTGCGAACGTCGCGGCGCGGCCGTCGCCGGGATGTTCGGCGCCGCATCCCACCGGCACCTCGAACGAGAGTTTCGCGGCGGCCGGGAAATCCGGGACCTACCTTCTCGACGTCCCCGCCGCCACCACACCGCTGCCGCTGGTCGTCGATCTGCACGGCTATCTGGAACCGGCCGCACTCGAGTACGCCGGCACCGGCCTGGGTTCCTTCGGCATGGCGAACGGATTCGCGACGGTCACGCCGCAGCTGGACGAATCCGGTGTGCCGCGATGGGATTTCGGTGAGCACAGCGCCGATATCGCCTACCTGTCAGAATTGCTGACCCACGTCGAGGCCACCCGGTGCGTGGACGAACGCCGCGTCTATGTGACCGGGCTGTCGATGGGGGCCTTCACCACCTCGTCGCTGGCATGTCAGCTCGCGGATCGCATCGCCGCGGTGGCGCCGGTGGCCGGACTGCAGGACTTCGCGTGGTGCGATCCGGTTCGGGCCGTCCCGGTGGTCGCCTTCCACGGCACCGAGGATCCGATCGTCGCATATACGGGCGGTGTCGGGCCCAATGCGAAATATCTGCCCTCGGCCGACGGAACCGGGTCGGCTCAGCGCGGCGATACGCGGCCGAGCGGTGTCGATGGACCCGGACCGGCGAGCATCCCCGATCAGGCGGCGGCGTGGGCGCGGCGCGAAGGATGCGGAACGCAACCGGACCGGCGGCAGGTCACCCCCGACGTCGTGCGCTACACCTATCCGTGCCCGGAGCAGACGGCCGTGCAGTTGTACGCGGTACTCGGCGGCGGGCACACGTGGCCGGGCACCGCGTCGGTGATCTCGCCGGAACCTCTGGTCGGCCGCACCACGACGGCGATCAGCGCGAACCGGATCATCTGGGACTTCTTCCGCGACCACCCGTTGCCCGGCGCCGGGAAGTAGGCGACGCGCCGAACGGCACCCAGCGAGCGGGCCGGCTGCCGGCTCGATCGTCTCCGGTGCGGTCAGCCGGCGGGGCGGATCCGGCCGCGATCGAGGACGGTCGGTGGGCGGGTGTCGGCGCGGTGGGCGGAACCACCGGCGGCGTCGTCGGACTGCCCGGTCGTCGGCGAGGCTTCCGAATGCTGCGCGTGTTGCGGCTTCGCGGTTCCCGGGTCATCGGGCTGCGTCCACGGCAGATCGGCGGGTGGCTCGGCGTCGCCGCGCACGGTCTCATTCTCGTCGTGGGGTCCGTCGTGCCGGTGCTTGCGCCGGGCCCACCACTGTTTGAACTGTTCGAACCGGGTCGCGCGGGCCGGCCAGAACTCCTGCACGGTGGCGTTGAATTCCGCGCCCAGGATCACCGCGAAGGCCAGGAAGAACGTGAAGAGCAGGAAGGCGATCGGCGTCGCGAGAGCCCCGTAACTGACGCCGGCGCGCGCCGCGTAGGTCAGGTAGCGGCGCAGGATGTCGCTGGCCGCCATGAAGAATATGCCGGCCACCAGCGCTCCCCCGAAGAGCCTGTGCCACGGCAGCGACCGGTGCAGGGCCAGCTTGTACAACGTGGTCAGGCCGACGATGAGCAGCAGTCCGGCCGCCGGATAGTAGAAGGTGTCGATCAGGCGTAATCCGGGTTCGCGCCAGTCCGGCGGCAGCGTGCGGCCGATCAGGGTCGGGCCCAACGCCACCAGCGGCAGCACGAACACGGCCGCCACCAGGAACAGCAGATACAACCCGAGCGCGAAGATGCGCTGCCAGACCGGATGGCGGGCATCGGCCTGCCCGTGTGCGGCGACGATGGAATCGACGAAGGTCGCCATGGCCGAGGACCCCGCCCACAGCGACAGCACGAATCCCACCGAGACCACCGCCCCGCGGCCACGCTGCAGTACGTCGCGCACGGTCGGCGCGATCATCTCGTCGACGACGTTGGCGCTGAACAGATTGCGGCTGAAGCTGACGATCTTGCCCTCGACGATGTGGACGGTGTCGGGGCCGAACAGCCCGCCGACGTAACCGATACAACCGAGCAGTCCGAGCAGCAGCGGTGCCAGCGACAGGGTCTGCCAGAACGCGGCGGCGGCCGATTTGGCGAAGATCGAATCGCTCCACGCCTTGTCGGCGACCCGCGCGATCACCTGCCAGATGCGCCGGAGCACGGCCATGACTCGGCCGCGCAGCCGCTGCCAGGAGCGCGCCGCGCCGGAGGTCGAGGCCGGTCGGTCGGAACACATCGTGAGTACAGCATTGCCCACCGGTGGCCCGACGGCAGCAACAGGAGGTGAACGTGTCGTAAGTGTTCTGCCGCACAGGCCCGCGGTGATCTGCGAGGTGAGCCGGGCCGCCGCCGGATTCGTGGCGGATGAGGTGGTGTCGAATTGGCTAGGTGTCGGTGCCGGTCGCTACTGTCTGTCGAGTGACTTCGGGTGGTGGCGGTTCGTTACGAGCATGGCAGCGCAGGGCACTCACCAGATATCTGACGACCAAGCCACGTGACTTCCTGGCCGTGGCCACGCCCGGGGCGGGTAAGACCACGTTCGCGCTGCGGCTGGCGACCGAACTGCTCACCGACCGCACCGTCGACCAGGTCACCGTGGTCGCGCCGACCGAACATCTCAAGCATCAGTGGTCGGCGGCGGCGGCGCGGATCGGCATCCAGCTGGATTCGAACTTCTCCAACAGCACCGGAGGCACCTCCGGCGATTTCCACGGCGTCGTGGTCACCTACGCCCAGGTCGCCTCGCATCCGTTCAAGCATCGGGTGCGGACCGAGAATCGCCGGACGCTGGTGATTCTCGACGAGATCCACCATGCGGGTGACGCCAAGAGCTGGGGTGATGCGGTAGCCGAGGCGTTCGGCGACGCCACCCGCCGCCTGGCGCTGACCGGTACTCCCTTCCGCAGTGACGATTCGCAGATTCCGTTCGTCAACTACGAACCGGACGAATCCGGATTTCCGCGATCGAGTGCCGACTACACCTACGGCTATTCCGAGGCCCTGGCCGACGGCGTCGTGCGGCCGGTGGTCTTCCTCGCCTATTCCGGTGAGGCGCAATGGCGCGACAGCGCGGGGGAGGAGTACTCCGCCCGGCTGGGCGAGCCGCTGAGCGCCGAACAGACCGCGCGCGCCTGGCGCACGGCCCTCGATCCGGCCGGCGACTGGATGTCGAAGGTGCTGACCGCCGCCGACACCCGGCTGCGGCAGCTGCGCGCCACCGGCATGCCCGACGCGGGCGGCCTGGTGATCGCGACCGATCAGGAGAAGGCCCGCGATTACGCCGAACTGCTGGAACATATTTCGGGCAGCAAACCGGCGGTGGTCCTTTCCGACGACCCCACCTCCTCCCAGCGCATCGGGGAGTTCAGCAACACCACCGACCCGTGGATGGTCGCGGTGCGCATGGTGTCCGAAGGTGTGGACGTGCCGCGCCTGGCCGTCGGCGTCTACGCCACCAGCGCCTCGACCCCCCTGTATTTCGCCCAGGCCATCGGCCGTTTCGTCCGTGCGCGCCGGACCGGGGAGACCGCGAGCGTCTTCCTGCCGTCGGTGCCGGTGCTGCTCGATCTGGCCGCCCAGCTCGAGGTGCAGCGCGACCACGTCATCGGCAAACCGCATCGGGAGAAGGACGCCCTCGACGACGAACTGCTGATCGACGCCAACAAGCAGAAGGACGAACCGGGCGAGGAGGAACGCGCCTTCGTCGCGCTGGCGGCCGATGCCGAACTGGATCAGGTGATCTACGACGGCGACTCGTTCGGTACCGCGACGTTCTCCGGTAGTGACGAGGAGGCCGACTACCTCGGCATTCCGGGCCTGCTGGACGCCGATCAGATGCGCGCCCTGCTGCGCGATCGCCAGACCCGCCAGATCCGCGAACGCAGCGCCGCTGTCTCGGTGGCCGAGGCGCCCGATGCCGGCCCGTCCGCGGCGGCCGCGGCCGAACGCGTCGCGACCGCCGATCGGCTGGGGGAGTTGCGGCGCGAACTCAACTCGCTGGTCGCCATGCATCATCACCGCACCGGTAAGCCGCACGGGGTGATTCACGGCGAGCTGCGGCGCGAATGCGGCGGGCCGCCGACAGCGCTGGCGACCGCCGATCAGCTGTCCCAGCGCATCGCGGCACTGCGGCGCATGTAGTCGCAGCTGCGTCGGGGTGGCGAAAAGTCCTGGCCCGCAGGTTTTCCGAGACGGGCCGGGTGTTTCAGCGCTGTTCGGCGGGGGCCGATTCCGGCCAGGCTTGCAGCGCCCGGTCGATGGTCCGGCCGAGCCGGTGCAGGTCCACGCCGTCACCGGCCTGTACCGACAGTCCGAACAGCACGGCGGTGTAGAAATCGGCGAGACCGTCGATGTCGGTGTCGGCCGGCAGATCCCCGTCGTGGATGCCGCGCTCGAGGCGCTGTCGCACCGCTTCGGTGGTGTGGCGACGGCGTTCGGCGAGCAGATCCCGGACGGCGCCGTGGCGCGGGCCCGCCGTATTGCCCGCGACCACCACCAGACATCCGCGCGGCGTGGCGGGGTCGCAGTAGGCGGCCGCGTTGTCGCGCAGCATCGCCTCGACGGCTACGCGCGCAGTCGGCCCTGTCGCGAGCGCGCGGGCGGTGTATCCGCCTTCGGTGCGACCGTAGAGTTCGACGGCTTCGCGGAACAGTTGCTCCTTACATCCGAAGGCGGCGTACAGACTCGGGGAATTGATCCCCATCGCGGACGTCAGATCGCTCATCGCGGCGCCTTCGTAGCCGTGTTCCCAGAACACTTCCATGGCGTGCCGCAGCGCGATGTCGCGATCGAATCCGCGCGGTCGTCCGCGTTCGGCCATCGAATCCTCTTTCTGTGTCGATCACTAAATATATCTCTTGACGACCCTCGGCCGAGCTGCTTGTCTATTTCTGTATTGATCGACACAGAATTGGAGTGCAGATGAGCGAGTCGACCACCGTGGCTCTCGTGACCGGTGGAAGCCGGGGCATCGGCGCCGCGATCGCGCGGCGCCTGGCCGCCGACGGCATGGATGTGGCGCTGACCTACCGCGGCGCGGCCCAGGCGGCCGAGGCGGTAGCCGCCGATATCCGGGGTCTCGGGCGGCGCGCGATCGCGGTGCAGGCCGACAGTGCCGATGCCGCGCAGGTCGTCGCGGCGGTCCATCGCACCGCCGCGGAACTGGGTGGCGTCGACATCCTGGTCAACAACGCGGGCATCTTCCCGGCCAAGCCGTTCACCGATTTCACCGTTGCCGAGATCGACGAGGCGCTGCACATCCACGCCCGGGCCGCTTTCGTCGCGGCGCAGACCGCACTGGCGTACATGGATCGCGGCGGGCGCATCATCAGCATCGGGTCGAACCTGTCCGAACGCGCGTTGTTCGAGGGTTTGACGCTCTACAACCTCAGCAAATCCGCACTCAACGGATTCACCCGAGCCCTAGCGCGGGAACTGGGCCCGCGCGGGATCACGGTCAACCTGGTACAGCCGGGCTCGACCGACACCGATATGAATCCGGCCGCGTCGTCGCACGCCGAGAACCAGCTACGGCATTCGGCGCTCGGCCGCTTCGGCGAGGCCGACGACGTGGCGGGTGTCGTCGCCTTCCTCGCCGGCCCGTCCGGCGCCCGCCTGACCGGTGCGACCCTCACCGTCGACGGCGGCACCAACGCGTGACATCCCGTCGTGCGCGCCGGTGAAAAACGTTGCGGGGTCGAGAGAATCGAGCGGTGTCCACCGCGCGGGCGGGACGTCCGCCGCGCCGGTCTCCTCCGCGCCGCCGGATTGGTAGCCCTGCAGATCCAAGGACAGCCAAGGGTTCTCGTCCACGGCTCGGGCGAGGGCGTAGCAGCCGGCCAGCAGGTGCAGGCAGCGTAGGTTGCGGGCCGAACAGGAGCAGTCGGTCGCAGCGAGCCGCGGTATCGGGGCCAAGCCGGCGGCGGTGAGGGTGGCGTGCACCTCATCGGTGAGCTGGACCAGCTGCGCGGGGATGTGCTCGGCCATGGCGCTCACCACGGACGCCGGCAGCGGTGCGATCTCCAGCAGCGTCACCGATGCCTGCCCGCCACGGTGGATGTGCGCCGAGACCGTGGTGCCGTCGATTGTCAGGTGAACGCCGCCGTTGCGGGCGATGCTGCGTGCGCGGGGCAGCAGCGGCTCGGGACGTGCCGTCCGGATCGGCTCCGCCAGCCGCACCCAGCCCATACCCCACGGCGTGTAACCGAATTCGTTGTCGGGCATGTCAATTGCCTCGCTTCCGGCGCAGTACGGCGAGCAAGTGGTCGTCGTCCAACCGGGCCAGCCGGGCGACCGCCGAACGTCCGTCGCCGGCGCCGAGTCCGGCCAGCGCTGATTTGCGATCGTGCATACCGGCGATATGTTCCTCGACGGTGGTGGCGCTGGTCAGTGTGGTGATCGTGACCGGGCGGGTCTGCCCGATGCGATGCGCGCGGTCCGAGGCCTGCGCCTCGACCGCGGGATTCCACCAGCGGTCGAAGTGCACCACGTCCGCGGCGCGGGTCAGGGTCAGGCCGGTCCCGGCGGCCCGCAGGCTCAATATCAGGATCGGCGGGCCGTCGGCGCTCTGGAAAGCGGTGACGATCGCATCGCGCTCGCTCTGCGACAGACCGCCGTGGAACATCGGCGCCTCGACTCCGAATCGCTCGGCGCAGTGGCGTGCCAGCAACTCCCCGGTGCGCCGGTATTGGGTGAAAACCAGTGTCGGGCAATCCAGTTCGAGGTTGTTGGCGAGGACATCGAAGCAGACGTCGAACTTTCCGCTGCGGCCGGTGAGTTCGTCGAGATCGCCGGTGACCAGCCCGGGATGGTTGCACACCTGCTTCAGGGCGGTCAGCGCAGCCAATACGCGCGCGTTGCGTTCGGCGCCCACGCCGAATCCGTCGGCCTCGGCGCGGCCGAGCAGCTCGTCGTAGAGACGCTGTTGTTCCGCGGTCAGATCGCAGACCAGGTCGGTGTGGATCTTCGGCGGCAAGGTCGCGGCCACCTGAATCTTGCGGCGGGCCAGCACGATCGGCTCGATGGTGTCGTGCAGCCGCTGCACGGCCGCGGTGGAACCCTCCTCGATGGGACGGACGAAGCGCCGCCGGAACTGCGCCTTGTGGGTGAACGCCGCGGGTGTCACCAGATTGAGCAGCGCCCACAGTTCGTCGAGATGGTTCTCCACGGGCGTGCCGGTCAGGGCGACCCGCGCTCGCGCGGACACGGCGCGCGCGGCGCGCGAGACCTGCGTGCGGGGATTCTTCAGCACTTGCGCCTCGTCGAATATCGCGGTGACCCAATCGATATCGGCCAGTGCCGGTCCGTGGCCGCGCAGCGTCGGATATCCGGTGACGAGCACCGCATCGGGTCCGGGCTCGCCGAGTTCGCCGCCGCGCCAGGCGAGTGGGCGCAGTCCGGGCGCGAAGCGAGTGATCTCGTGGATCCAGTTGCCGACCAGCGAGGTCGGACAGACCACGAGTTGCGGGCCGGACTCGGCGCGTCCGAGGAGAAAGCCGATGGCCTGCACGGTCTTTCCCAGTCCCATCTCGTCGGCGAGCACCGCGCCGCCGTGGTCGGCGGTCGTCCGGTGCAGCCAGGAGATCCCGCGCGCCTGATAGGGCCGCAACCGCGCACGGAGTGGTTCGCGCAACGCCCGCGCGATGTCCTCGGTCTCGCGGTAGGCCCGCACCGCCCGGTCGGCGGAGACGATCGCGGTCGCCGCGGCATTGGGTACGGCGTGGGCGGCGGCGGGCAACAGCTCCGGCCCGCCGGCCTCTCGTGCGACGCGCTGCCAGGCCGACAGTGACGAACCGGCGCGGGCCACGTCGACCGCGCCGAGTTGATCGGCGTCGACGACGGCGCAGGTAACCTCGCTCACTCCCATCGTGGTGCCGTCGGGATCCGGGAGGGCGAGCCGGACGGTATCGCGCACACCGGGCGGCGGAGCTTCGGTCGCCGCGGCGCCCCAGTGCCACAGGGCGAACGCATGGCGGTCAGGCAGATAGGTGGCGTGTGTCGTGTGCAGAGGACCCTCGCTTATCTACGTATAGCGTACGGAGTAGTATAACCCCGTACAGTGTAATGAGATTCCCGAGGAGTGTTGTGGCCCAGAAATCCGCCTCCGACCGGGCGCGGCAGGTGATCGCCCTGCTGTGGCGCCGCGAACTTCCGGCCCGTCCGGGGATGCGCGGGCCGAAGCAGACGGTCGAGGTGGACGAGGTGATTCGCACCGCGATCCGGATCGCCGACCGCGACGGTTACAGCGCGGTATCCATCCGAGCGGTGGCGACGGCGCTCGGGTTGGGGCCGATGAGTCTCTATACCTACGTCCCGGACAAGCAGGCGCTGATCATCGCGATGGTCGACTGGGTGGCCGGCGAGGACACGCCGCTCGACCCGGCCGCGCCCCTGCGCGAGCGTCTGGCGGCCATTGCTCGCGGTGTCCGCGCGGAACTGCTCACCCACCCGTGGCTACTGGAGGTACCGCCGTGGCGGCTGGATCTGGGTCCGGGGCGGATGCGACGTTACGAAAGGCAGTTGAGCGCGCTGGAAGGGGCGGGGCTGTCCGATGTCGACATGGACCGGACCATTGCCGCGCTGTCGGATTTCGCGACCGGCAATGCTCGCACGGCGGTCGCGGCCCGGCGCGGCGCCGAGGAGATGAGCGATGCGCGCTGGTGGGAGGCGTACGGGCCGGTGCTCACCGAGGCCATGACGGGGCAGTCGTTTCCGCTCGCGGAGCGGGTGGGGGCCGCGGTAGGGGAGCAGTATCAGGCGCCCGGAGATCCGGACGGCGCCTTCGAGTACGGACTGGCCCGCCTGCTGGACGGGCTGACATCCCGGCACCTGTGATCGGAGGTGCTGTGATCCGAGACACGAAAAAGGGCGGCCCGGAGGCCGCCCTTGGCTGACAGGGGACGTGAGGAGCCGGCCTTACAGTGCCGGTGCCGACTCGGTATCGATGACTGCCTCCAGTTCGCGCAGGCGCTCCATGTGCTCGTTCGCGTGGTGCTGGCAGAAGAGCAACTCGCCACCGGCGGGAAGTGTCGCGCGCACGCGCGCGGCCGCACCGCAGCGGTCGCAACGATCGACCGCAGTCAGTGGGGTGCTTGTCAGTGTTCCTGGCATGACTCCTCCGTCCTGGCTCCCGGCGCAGAAAGCCGTTCGCCTGGTGTGGGGCCCGCGGTCCCTTCCGCGGGCTCGCTACCGCTACTTCCCAGCAGTGGCTGATGACTACTCTGTCAGACGTTCGGGACGGGGGCTTTGTTCCCGAAGATGTTTGTATGTGTTTTCCCTAACATGACCAGGTATTTCGCTGTGGGCGAACACCATGACCATCCTTGGGAACCTCGGTTCACCACCTGTGGTTCAACACTTCGGAAAAAGGCCGATCCAGTTGTCTGCTCGCAGATTACCCGCGCCCACCGACAATCAACCGCTCAATCAAACGTCCGCTTCGTTCCGTTCGGCGGGTCGCGCGCGCCACGCTGGGTATGGTGCAGCCGTGACTGCCGACAACGTTGCCCCCGCCGCCTCGAATACCGAAAACACCAACGGGCGCATGCTGGTTCATCTCTGTACGCCCGCGGAGTGGGAGCAGGCGCGGCGAATCGGCGAACGGGTGGCACCCTCGCTCGAGGCCGAGGGCTTCCTTCATCTGTCCGCACCGCATCAGGTGCATCTGCCGGCGAACCGGTTGTTCGCCGGGTGCGACGATATGCTGCTGCTCTGGGTCGACGTCACCCGCCTGAGCACGCCGCTGCGCTGGGAGCCGGGCGTGGCCGACGACCCGGGTTCGATGCGCTTTCCGCACCTCTACGGCCCGCTTCCCGTCACGGCGGTGGTGCGCACCAGTTACTATGGCCCTGATGAAAAAGGGACATTTCCGGCACTCACCGCGGATCCGGCTCAGTGGCCGGCTTCTCGAAGTGCTTGATCTAGGCTGGATTTCGTGAACGTCGATGTGACACAGCTGCCCGGAATTGGCGTCCGTAAGGACTTCGAGGCGCGGTCCGGGCGCCGGATCGGAGTTGTCGCGCATCGTGACGGTGGTATCGATCTCATCGTCTCCAAGCACGACGATCCCGACGACTGCGCCGCACAGGTGCCGCTGACCGTCGACGAGGCGGCCGTACTCGCCAATCTGCTGGGCGCACCGCAGCTCGTGGAGAAGCTCAAGGACGATCATCGCGATCTGCCGGGCATCACCACCCGCCAGCTCCCGATCGGTGACGAATCGCCGTATTCGGGGCGTGCGCTCGGCGACACCCGCATGCGCACCCGCACCAAGGCGTCGATCGTCGCCGTCATGCGGGCCGGGCAGATCTACCCCTCGCCCGGTCCGGACTTCGTGCTCGTGGCGGGCGACCTGCTGGTCGTGGTCGGAACCCCGCAGGGCCTCGACGAGGCGCTCGAGATTCTGACCGGCGGGTGAGCCGGTGGAGTCGACCGCACTAGCCCTGTTCGAGCTCGGAGCGGTCCTGTTCGCCCTCGGTGTCCTGGGGCGTGTCGCAGGGCGTTTCGGCATGTCCCCGATCCCGCTCTACCTCCTCGGCGGCCTGGCCTTCGGTGACGGCGGTGTGCTCACCGTCAAGGCCGCCACTGAATTCGGCCATCTCGCAGGCGAAATCGGCGTCGTGCTGCTGCTGTTGCTGCTGGGCCTGGAATACACCGCGCCGGAACTGGTCTCGGGCATGCGCAAGTCCTGGCTCGCGGGTCTGCTCGACATCGTGCTGAACGCCACGCCCGGCGCGGTGGTGGCGCTGCTGCTCGGCTGGGGGCCGACCGGCGCGATCACCCTGGCCGGCGTCACCTACATCTCGTCCTCCGGCATCGCGGCGAAGGTGCTCAACGACCTCGGACGGCTCGGTAACCGGGAGACGCCGGTCGTGCTGTCGGTTCTGGTGTTCGAGGATCTGGCGATGGCGATCTACCTGCCGATCCTGACCACCATCCTGGCCGGTGTCGGCTGGCTGGCCGGGCTACGGTCGTTGGCGCTCGCCTTGCTCGTGATTGCGATCGTGCTGGTCATCGCGCTGCGCTACGGGCGCTTCGTGTCCTCGATCGTGGACAGCAAGGATCGCGAGGTGTTCCTGCTGCAGTTGCTGGGGGCCGCGCTGTTGGTCGCGGGCCTCGCCTCCGCGCTGAACGTCTCGGCCGCGGTCGGCGCGTTCCTGCTGGGTATCGCGATCTCCGGATCCACCGCGCAGAGCGCCGCGAAACTCCTGGAACCGCTGCGGGATCTGTTCGCCGCCATCTTCTTCGTGGCCTTCGGCCTCAACACCGATCCGCACAAGATCCCGCAGGTCCTCGGCTGGGCGGTGCTGCTGGCCGTGATCACCACGCTGACCAAGATCGGAACCGGGTGGTTCGCGGCCAAGCGGCAGGGCATCGGACGGCTCGGTCGTGCGCGCGCCGGCGCCGCCCTGGTGGCCCGCGGTGAATTCTCGATCGTCATTGCGGGACTTGCCGTTTCGGTCGGTGCGGTACCGGGCAAGCTGGCGGCGCTGGCCTCGGCCTACGTCTTGCTGATGGCGATCCTCGGCCCGGTCGCGGCGCGCGTGGTCGAACCCGTGGTGCGCTCAATGCAGCGTCGGCTCGCTCCGGCCGTCGGCTGAGGGCTCGTCCTCGCTCACCAGGGCGGGCGCGGGATGGTCGATCGGCCGGGGCGCGGTGTCGCCCGGTGCGCGGCGGGTGCCCGCGGGCCGCTGGTCGCGGATCCGCTCGAGCCGCCGCGACAACGCCACCGCGACCGCCCCGACCACGAAGCCGATGAACAGCGCCATCAGGTGGCCGTAGTCGGTGAACGTGCGCCCGTGCCAGGCGGCGAAGCCGAACCAGGCCAGCAACCCGACCGCCCACACGGCCCGGGGTGTACCGCGCAGATGGAAGCTCAGCGCGGCCAGCACCGCGGTGAAACCGTAGGAGGACCCCACATCGGAAGCCACCGCGATGCGCAGCGGAATCAGCTCGTGGTGCACCGCGAAGGCGATGCCGGTGACCACGATCATCGAGGCGCCGACGTGGCCGCAGGCGAACACCATGATCCAGCGCAACGTCCCCAGCCAGCGCTCGGCGAAGGCCATCACCGTCAGGAAGCCGATGATGATCACCCACGGAAATCCGCCGTCGGTCCAGAACGCCGACGCGACCAGCACTTGTACCGGCTCCCGGCGCATATTGTGCAGATTCGTCGAGGCCGACAGGATCAGCCGGTGCCCGGCGAAATCACTGATCCCGCGCAGCGTCCACCAGGTGACGAACAATGTGAACGCGTAGGCGCAGGAGGCCGGCGCACCGGCCAGATGGTCGTGGACCGCCTTCCCGGCCCGGTAGATCCGATCCGGGCCGTGCCACCAGTCCAGCAGTTGCCGGCGCCCGGTGTCGAGGTCGAGCGTCCGGGCCCACGGGGACCGGTAGTGATTCAAAGCGGAAGACGCCACGTATGCCAGTGTCGCCCGCGGCGGGCCGGTCCGCCCACCGACCCGCGCAATCCGGTGCCACAGGTTCGCCTCGCGGCGGTTTCCCGCCGGTGAGCTGTGCGGTCACCGCATTGCGCGGGCCCTGCCGACGGCGGCTAGCGGCGGTGCCGGTGTGTCTGCTCGCCGGGGTACTCCTCGCGAGCGAACGACCCGGTCGCCGGGGAGTCGGACTCGGTGCTGCTGGGCCAGTAACGGCTCGCGCGCTGCCCACGGATGCGCGACAGATCCGGCTCGTGGATATCGGTGATGCCGACCTGCAGGAACAGCAGCAGCGTCACCATGCTGACGCCGATGATCAGCGGGGTCAGCAGCTGATTGGCCTGCGCCCCCGACGGCGCCTGCATGTGCTCGGCCATATGGGCCTGCATGGCGTACATGCCGGTGTAGTGCATACCGCAGACCGCGACCCCCATGATCATCGCCGAACCGATGGTCGCGAGCAGTCCCTCGACGTGCAGCGCGAACCACAGCGCCGCGGTCGCCGCCACCACCGCGATAACGATGGAGACGAGGACCAGCCACGCGTCGTAGTGCATCGCGACATCGGTCTTCATCGCGTACATGCCGGCGTAGTGCATCGCGGCCACACCCAGCCCGGTGACCGCCCCGCCGGTCAGCAGCGCCGAGGTGTCGCCCCGCCGGCGGATCACCAGCGACAGGCCGATCCAGACCACGACCACCGCGATCGCGGCGCTGATCAACGTGATCGGGATGTCGTAGCGAATGGTCGCCCCATGGACCGAGAAACCCAGCATCGCGATGAAGTGCATGACCCAGACGCCCGTACCGCCCAGGGCCACGGCCGCGGTGACGACCCATCCGCGGCGCTCGGGGTTGGCCCGCGCGCGCACCATACAGCGCAACGCGAGCAACGAACCGATGACGGACATGACGTAGGCCAGTGTGGGTGTCAACCACCCGTAGGTGAACTGGTCGATCTGAAGCATGCGGACTCCTTGCCGAAAGTGCGTCACCGCATCCCCATGCCGGTGACCGTCCGCACATTAGCTATATACTCGCAGGTAGTAAATTTCCCGAACGTTAGTCCTGGAAAATAGCTGGTGTTTGCCGGAGCGCGAGGCCAGTTCGCGTCGCGTGTCCGTGGACCGGGGCTCGATCGCCGCAGGGTGTCCAGGGGACTCGACCGTCGCGCGAGTCCGCTACCTCACAGCAGCGGCGGCGGGCGCAGATCCAGCCGGCGCATCACGCGGTCCACCAGATCCGGCGGCATACCCGGTTCGCGCCGGGCGGCCAGCGCCTCACCGCGGCCGGCGTCGAGGACGTCGTTGCTGATGGTGCGCAATTTGCCGGTCAGCCGCATGGCGTGCTCGACGGTCTTGGTGCCGTCGGCGGCCTGGGCCGCTTCCGGGTCGGCGCGCATCAACCGGCGTTCCACGCTGTCGCGCAGCCGCTGATACACCTCGTCGGGCAGATCCTCGTTGTCGGCGATGTCCTCCAGCCGGGCCAGTTCCGCGCGCAGGATCCGCGTCCACAGCCGTCGCTCCATGGCTCGCTCGACCTCGGTATCGGCCTTCACCCCGGTCCAGCGAGCGACCAGAGGCAGCGTGGGACCCTGCAGCAGCAGCGTGAACACCACCACGACGAACGCGATGAACAGGACCTCGGTGCGGCCGGGGAAGTCCGCGCCCGAATCGGTGGTCAGCGGCAACGCCAGCGCCAGCGCGACGGTCACCACGCCGCGCATGCCGGCCCACCAGGTGACCACGGTCTCGCGCCAGGTGTACGGCTCGTCCACCCGCCGGCGCCGCCACCATCCGCGAAACAGCGCGGTACTGGCGAGCAGCCACAGCACCCGCAGGGCAACCACCACGCCGACCACCGCGGCCGCCCCGCCGAGCAGGCGTGGCCAGTTCGGACCGGTGGTGGCGAGCACCGTGCTCAGCTCCAGGCCCACCAGTCCGAAGGCGAATCCGGTGACCAGCATGTCGATTACGTCCCAGAACGAATCGCCGACGATTCGGTATCCCACATCGCTGAAATCCGTTGCGGCATCGGTGAGATACAGTGCGCACACGAGGACCGCGAGCACCGCCGAACCGTGCGCGGCCTCGGCGAGTCCGTAGGCGGCGAACGGGAGTAGCAATCCGAGGGCAACCTGCCACGGCGCCTCCGTCAGCCGCCGCATCAGGGCACTGCCGGCCCATCCGAGCGCGAGCCCGACCGCCATCGCCACCACCGCCGAGACCACGAAGTCGACCGCGGTCCGCCAGGCCGAGAATTGCCCGGTCACCACCGCCTGCACCGCGACGTCGTAGATCACCACCGCGGTCACGTCGTTGAACAGGCCCTCACCCTCGAGCACCGCCACCAGACGCCGCGGCAGGCCCAGCCGGTTCGCCATCGCGCTCACCGCCACCGGATCCGGCGGCGCCACCACCGCGCCCAGGGCGAACGCCGTGCCCACCGGCAGCGCCGGATACCAGAGATGGAAGATCGCGGCGACCGCGGCCGCGGTGGCCACCACCAGACCGACCGCTCGCAACAGGATCGCCCCCGCGTTGGACGCGAACTGCTGCCAGGAGGTGCGCCGCGCCGAGGCGTAGAGCAACGGCGGCAGGACCAGCGGGAGGATCAGCTCGGGCGCCAGCGCGATATTCGGCACGAACGGCAGCACCGCCATGACGAGCCCGAAGACCGTCATCAGCACCGCGGGCGCCAAACCGAGCCGCCGGCTTAGCGGCTGCGCCAGGATCGTCGCGAACGCCAGCACGAAAACCAACACCAACTGATCCACGACAGCCCACCCTATGGGGCCGTCGCGGCAATACCCGGACATAACGACGATGCCGCCGAGGCGGAACCTCGGCGGCATCATCGGGATCGCGGATATCAGTCCAGGTAGTCGCGCAACACCTGCGACCGGCTGGGGTGGCGCAGCTTGCTCATCGTCTTCGACTCGATCTGGCGGATGCGCTCACGGGTGACCCCGTAGACCTGGCCGATCTCGTCGAGGGTGCGCGGCTGGCCGTCGGTGAGACCGAAGCGCAGCCGGACCACGCCCGCCTCACGCTCGGACAAGGTTTCCAGCACCGACTGCAGCTGATCCTGCAGCAGGGTGAAGCTCACCGCGTCGACCGCGACGACCGCCTCGGAATCCTCGATGAAGTCGCCCAGCTGGGAATCGCCCTCGTCGCCGATGGTCTGGTCCAGCGAGATGGGCTCACGCGCGTACTGCTGGATCTCGAGGACCTTCTCCGGCGTGATGTCCATTTCCTTGGCGAGCTCTTCGGGCGTGGGCTCGCGGCCCAGGTCCTGCAGCAGCTCGCGCTGGATGCGGCCCAGCTTGTTGATGACCTCGACCATGTGCACCGGAATACGGATGGTGCGGGCCTGGTCGGCCATCGCGCGGGTGATGGCCTGCCGGATCCACCAGGTCGCATACGTGGAGAACTTGTAGCCCTTGGTGTAGTCGAACTTCTCCACCGCGCGGATCAGACCCAGGTTGCCCTCCTGGATCAGGTCCAGGAACGCCATGCCGCGGCCGGTGTAGCGCTTGGCCAGCGAGACGACCAGACGCAGGTTGGCCTCGAGCAGGTGGTTCTTGGCACGGTTGCCGTCGCGCATGATCCACTGCAGATCGCGGCGGGTGGCCACCGGCAGCTTCTCGCCCTTGTCGGCGAATTCGCGCAGCTTCTCGGTGGCGTAGAGACCGGCCTCGATCCGCTTGGCGAGTTCGACCTCCTCCTCCGCGTTGAGCAGCGCGACCTTGCCGATCTGCTTGAGGTAGGCGCGCACCGAGTCCGCGGACGCCGTGAGCTCGGCATCCTTGCGGGCCTGGCGCAGGGCCTCGGATTCCTCTTCGTCCCAGACGAAATCGCCGGAGGCCTTGTCCTTCTCCGAGGGCTCGTCGGCTTCCTCGTCCTCGGCTTCGGCCTCTTCGTCCTCGGCGGTCTCTTCGACCAGCTCTTCGCCGTCGTCGCTCAGATCGTCCTCGGAGACCTCCAGGTCACCGAGGTCGTCGAGTTCCAGCGACTCGTCGTCGAGATGCTCGTCGGCTTCGTTGTCCGCGCCGGGGGCCGCCTTCTTCGTGGTGGCCTTCTTGGCGGGTGCTTTCTTTGCAGCCTTGGCTCCCGCTTTCTTGGCGGGGGCCTTCTTCGCGGCGACCTTCTTGGCCGGGGCCTTTTTCGCGGCAGCCTTGCGGACCGGCCGTGCTGCGGTGCCTTCTGCGGAGTCGGCAGCGTCGGCCGATTCGGCGGTCTGTCGGGTATTCGTGGCTACCACGTACGCCCTTTCGTGACGGTCTCGTGCGGCGTCACGCCAGAGTAATCATCCGGCGGAGCGGTTCTGTCGGGGTTGAACCCGGCTCTACGTGCCGGGGTTGTTTTCCGGCTCACCGCCGGTCTCGTTCCATTGTAACTATCGGCAACGAGTGCTCACGGCGCGATCCCGCTATCCACGGCCATCGCGGCGCCCACGATACCCGCGGTGTTGCGGAGATGGGCGGCCGCGACCGGAGTCCGATTGGCCAGCAACGGGATCCAGTGCTCGGCATCGCGGCTGATCCCGCCGCCGGCGACGAAGACCGTCGGCCAGAACAGGTCCTCCAGGGTGACCAGTACCTTCGTCACCTCGGCGGCCCACTCCTTGTACGACAGATTCTTTCGTTCCTTCACCGACGACGCGGCCCGGTGCTCGGCCTCCTTGCCGTGCACCTCGATGTGGCCCAGTTCGGTGTTGGGCACCAGGACGCCGTGGTTCAGCAGCGCCGAGCCGATACCGGTGCCGAAGGTCAACAGCATCACCAGGCCGTCGATGTTGCGGGCCGCGCCGTAGCGGTCCTCGGCCAGGCCCGCGGCGTCGGCGTCGTTGAGCACCACGACGTCGCGTCCGCCCAGCGCCAGCGAGAACAGCTGACGCGCGTCGGTGTCGATCCAGCTCTTGTCGATGTTGGCGGCGGTGCGGGCGATGCCGTTGACCACCACGCTGGGCAGGGTGAGCCCGACCGGGCCGTCCCAGTCGGCCTGGGTGACGAGTTTGGCGACGGTTTCGGCGATGGCGTTCGGGGTGGCCGGGTGGGGCGTGGAGATCTTGATCCGTTCGTGGGCGAGGTCGCCGGTGGCGAGGTCGACGACCGCGCCCTTCACCCCGCTACCCCCGATATCGATTCCGAATGCTTGCCCCCGAGCGGACATCGCGAACTCCTCGTTCCCTGTGGTCTAGGCCGATGAAGGTGCCAGCGGCACGTTACACCGCGCGACGCGCCCGTGGCCGCGACCGCGCGGATGCGAGTCCGGGCGGATCTGTGGTCGGATGGAAACCGTGCCCGAGACGAATTCACCCGCCGACATCGCGGAAGCGCCCGTCCTCGACCCTGCCGAAATCGCCGAATTACGCCGTGTTTCAGTTTATCTGGCCGAGACCGCGGCGGCACACGTCCGCCGCCGCCGTCCCGAGGTGTTCGGCCCGGGGCGCACCGAGGACGACTCGGTCCGCACCAAGTCGACGCCCACCGATCCGGTCACCGTGGTCGACACCGAAACCGAGCAGCTGATCCGGTCGTTGCTGGCCGAGACGCGCCCGGGGGAGAGGGTCCTCGGTGAGGAGGGCGGTGGCAGCCTCGGCGCCGCCGGGGAGATCGTGTGGGTGGTCGATCCGATCGACGGCACGGTCAACTTCGTGTACGGCATCCCGGCCTACGCGGTATCGGTGGCCGCGATGCGCGGCGGCCGTTCGCTGGCCGGTACCGTCGTCGACGTGGCCGGTGGGGTGACCTACAGCGCCGGACTGGGCGCGGGTGCCACCCTGGCCGGCGGCGACGAGGAGCCGATCACGTTGCGCTGCAACGATATCGACTCCGTCCGGCTGGCTCTGCTGGCCACCGGCTTCGGCTACGGCGCGGCGCGACGGGAACGGCAGGGCGAACTCGTGGCGCAGCTGCTGCCGAAAGTCCGCGACATCCGCCGGATCGGCTCGGCCGCCCTGGACCTCTGCATGGTGGCCGCGGGTCGCGTGGACGCCCACTACGAACACGGCCTCAATCCGTGGGACTGGGCCGCCGGAGCCCTGATCGCGGCCGAGGCGGGTGCGGTACTGCGGCTGCCCGGCGCGGACTCCAACGGCGCGCAGGGGGAGCTGACCGTGGCCGCCGCCGCGGGCATCGCCGACGAGCTCGCCGACCTGTTCGACCGGCTCGGTGTCGCCGCGCCCATCCCCGAGGAGTGAGCGCGGCTCGGCTTCAGCAGCGGGCGGTGCGGGCGGCCTGCAGCAGCGCCGAATCGACGTCCGGGCCGTTGGGCGCCGGATTCTTCAAGGCGCGCAGCACTTCCTCGGCATCGGTGCTCGGCTGCAGATCGTTGCCGAACAGCGTGCCCAGGGCCAGGTCGACGGTGTCGTCGGTGCGCTGATCCTCGATCAGCTCCGCGCACGGCGCGACGAGCTGGACGGCGGCCGCGGCCGGGCGACCGCTCACGCCGTAGCGGATCTGGCCGGTGCACACCAGGTCGCCGTTCAGATAGACCGGATCGTTGCCGAACACGGGGGCCGGCGGGCTGGCGAAGCCGTAGTCACCGAGCTTGGACGCGATGTGCTCGGCCAGGCCGCGCTGGCCGGACCCGTTGAGCACCCGCACCTTGGCCTGGGCCAGCGGCGCCGGCTCCACATCGTGCAGCCGCGACGGGGACACCACCTCGCCCAGCGGCGCGGGCTGCGGGGAGTTCGCATCCGTGGCGGGGGCCGGCGAATTGCAGGCCATCGCGGTATGGGTGGTGTCGGCGGTGGTCAGCGCCTTGATCCACACGATTGCGCAGATGAGGGCGAGAACCGCGATGAGTGCGACCCACGGCTGGTAGCGGCGCCGCAGGAACGGACGGCCCTTGTTGTCGACCGCGCTGCCTTCGGTGATCAGTGAAACCACACGCACACCTTACGAGTTGGCGGGCGACAGTCGCGCACGCGGACACCTGCGCGCCGGTTCGGCGCGGAAACAGGCAGCTACGGCGATGCCGGATATCGGGATGGTAACGATCGGCGCGGCCGCCCGCGTCGCGATCGGGTCACGGGCCGAGGCGCCGCCGAGCACGAAGCGATGGCGTATCGCCACAACCGTGCTGTCGCAGTGACGATTACCCGTCGGTTTCGACTCGCTCGAGTTTTGATTGCGACTTTTGCCCCGGCGTCCGCTATTGTCTGGCGGCCCGATACGAATCGGCTGATGTGAATCAGGGAAGCGATTTCGGGAACAACCAGGGCATGTCCTGCGTTGACCGAGCGCGATCCGGTATGGATCAGGGTGATCCGGCCGGGCGGCGAGCGGTGTACACGTGACGTACACCACGGCGGGGCGGCATCGCCGGCGATTCCGACAGGGATCGACGTTCGGCGGAGCCGGTCCGGGATATACGGAGTAAGGACGAGGGGAAGACGACATGGCAACCGACTATGACGCACCTAGGCGCAGTGAATCCGACGAAGTGTCGGAGGACTCGCTCGAGGAGCTGAAGGCTCGTCGCAACGAGGCCGCGTCCGCCGTCGTGGATATCGACGAATCCGATACCGCGGAGTCGTTCGAGCTTCCCGGCGCGGATCTGTCCGAGGAGGTGCTCTCGGTCCGGGTGATCCCGAAGCAGGCCGACGAGTTCACCTGCTCGAGCTGCTTCCTGGTTCACCACCGCAGCAGACTCGCCAGCGAGGCCGGCGGGCAGATGATCTGCATGGATTGCGCGGCCTGAGCGATCCGTGCGGCCGCAGCGGATCAGTTCCGCGGGTAGCTGAGAGAAACGACGACAAACAGCCCGGCAGGTCCCGTCAGCCCGCGCTCGGCACGCCGAGCGCGGCCAGCACCTGCGCGGGTTTACGCGTGCTGATCAGCCAGTACGGAGCGGGGTCGTCCGGATCGTCGAGGACGAGCAGGACCATGGGCCCGATCCAGGGTCGATGCTGGACGAACGCGGCCGGGTCGAGCTGACGACCCAGTGCCGCGCTTTTCGCGCTGGCCGGTACGGGTACCGCCCGGGATACATACGTTACCGGTAGATGGGCCCGGTCCGCGCGCAATTCGAGGATGCCGTCGGCATCCGGTGCCACCTCGACCCGGTGGCGACTCACCCAGAGCAGCGCCCAGACGGGCACCGGGAACAGCAGCACATACGGCAGCCACGCCCGGATACCCGGCGCTCCCATATGGATTTCGGCGGCCAGCAGACCGGTCACCGCCAGCGCCACCGGCCACCACCACAGCGGAACCCACAGCCGTTCGGAATAGACCGCGGCGGGGGTATCGGCGTGTGCGCGCGCCGAGGACTCGTGGGGAGGTACTGCGTGGGACTGGTCGGACACCACATCATGCTAGGTCAGGCCGACATATTCGCTGTCGGCGGGAGCCGGTCCGGGCTGTCCGCGACCGCGGCCGCTCGGTGCCGCCACATCGGAGCCCGGCGCTCCCACGGCCCGGCCGCCGGACGCGTAGGCTCGCTGGACGTGACCGGACTTGCACCCATACCTCTGCTGCGGCTCGATCCCGGCGTCCCGGTGCCCACGCGCGCGCACCCGGGCGATGCCGGAGTGGATTTGTGCACCACCGAAGACGTCATCCTGGAGCCGGGCGAGCGGGTGCTCGTCGGCACCGGAATCGCCGTCGCGTTGCCGGAGGGCACCGTCGGCCTCATTCATCCCCGGTCGGGGCTGGCCGCCAAGACGGGTCTGTCCGTCGTCAACACGCCGGGCACGATCGACGCCGGATACCGGGGCGAGATCAAGGTCTGCCTGATCAATCACGACCCGCGCACGGCGATTCAGTTGCGCCGCGGCGATCGGATCGCACAATTGCTGGTGCAGCGTGTGGAACTGGTGGATTTCGTGGAGGTCGACCAGCTCGACGAAACAGCGCGCGGCGCAGGCGGTTACGGGTCGAGCGGCGGACACCACAGTCTGTCGCCGCAATCCGGCGGGGCGGGCCGCGCCGGAGGGGAGGTATGAACATGTTCGGCCGTGGAGATCATCGATCCGATCATGACTCCGAGCGGGACGACACCGGCTATGGCGATTCCTATTACGACGAGGGATACGCCGAGGGCGGCTACCGGACCGGTACGCACCGGGCACCGGATCTGGGGGACGACGGAGTCTACGGCGAATCCGCCTACGGCCCCGGCTATTCCGAGCCGGACTATCCGGCCGGGCCGAGCGCGGAAGCTGCGGGCGGGCGCACCGGGCGGCACGGCCGCGCGGAGCCGGACCACGGTATGACTCCGCCCGGGTACGGGACGCCGGGACGTCCGGCTGCGCCGTATCCCAGTGCGCGGCCCGACCCGTACGAGACGGGCGCGCACGCACGAATGCCGGCGCGCCCGGGTACTCCGGCACGCGGTGACGCGCCGGTCCGTCCGCCGCGGCGAGCGCCGAGCGGACGGCGTCCGGACCTGCCGCCGGTGCCGGGGGATATGGACGACACCGGCCCCATTCCGCGCATCCCTTCCGGCCAGTTGCCGCCGCGGCCGGCGGGCGGAACCGGCGCGATCCCGCGCGTTCCCGGTGGCCCGGCGGGCACGGGGGCGATGCCGCGCGTCCCCGGTGGGCCGGTCGGCACCGGCGCGATTCCGCGCGTTCCCGGTGGTCCTGTCGGGAGCGGTGCGACCCCGCGGATTCCCGGCGGTCCGGCGGGAACCGGTGCAACACCTCGGATCCCGGGGGGTCCGGCCGGCACCGGACCCACACCGCGGATTCCCGGCGGCCCGCTGGACTCCGGTGCGATGCAGCGCAATCCCGGTCCCCCGGCCGGTACGGGCCCGACTCGACGCAATCCTCCGGGGCCGGGTGGCACGGGTGCCGTGCCGAGAATTCCCGGCGCAGCGCCCGCACCGGGCGGTCCGGTGACGGGTTCGGTCCGGCGGATTCCGCCCGGCGCGAACCCGGCCGGGCCCCCGACGGGTTCGGTGCCACGGCTTCCTCCGGGACCCGGACGTCCGGCGCCGGGCGGTCCGGGTGGTCCCCGACCGGCCCCGGCCGGCTCACCCCCCGGGGCTCCACCTCCGCCGCGACGCGCCGCGGAGCCGACGAGTACGCCCGCGCCGACGGTTACCGGCCGGCACCCCGTCGTGCCCGGACAGCAGCGCCCCGATGCCGGTGACGTCGAGTACGGCCACCCGCAGACGGGGCGGCATCGCCCGGTGGAGGTCGAAGCTCCCGGCTATCGCGAGCCCGCGCAGCCGCATGCCGCGGCGCCGGACCCGTACGCCGGTCGCGGGTACGACACCGCCGAATCCGGCCCGGCCACAGGTGGTTTCGCGGTAGCCGACCCCTACCGGCAGTCCTCCGGTGCGCACGGCGCCGACTCGTACGCCGAAACTCCGGGTTACGCCGCTGCCTACGCCGAGGATCCCGTCGAAACCTCCGGCTACGTGGACGATTCCGCATATGCCGGTGCGGAGGCCTATGCCGAGGCCGACGCGTACGACGCCGAAAGTCTCGACGACACCGAGGGCTTCGACGACGACGCCGACTACGCCGACGAATACGACGCCGACGAGTACGAGGACGAGGACCGCGACGCCGGCGAGGGCGAGGATTCCGCACCGCGGACCGGGCCCTTCGATTACGACGAGGTGGCCGAGATTCTCGCCGAGATCTCCGACCAGCATCTCGATCTGGGTTCGGTGCTCCTGCCGGTCCCCGACGGCGGTCAGTTGCAGGTGGAGATGACGCCCGACGGCACGCCGCAGGCGGTTCATCTCGCGACCCCGCACGGACGTCTCACCGTGGCGGCCTACGCGGCACCGAAATCGCCGGGCCAGTGGCGGACCGTCGCCGCGGATCTGGCGGAATCGCTGCGGGCCGACGGCGCGCAGGTCTCGGTGCAGACCGGGCCGTGGGGTCGCGAACTGCACGCGGTGACCGAGGGCGCCGACCTGCGCTTCATCGGCGTCGACGGTTACCGCTGGATGGTCCGGCTGGTGGCGGCGGGGCCCTCGGGCGCCGCCGACGAGGGCGGCCCGCTGGTCGAGGCGGCCCGCGCGATTCTCGCCGAGACCGTGGTGCGCCGCGGCGACGAGCCGATGCCGGTGCGGGAACCGTTGCCGGTGGTGCTGCCGCAGGAACTTGCCGACCAGTTGATCGCGGCGCATCAGCAGCAGGTCGAGGCGCAGCAGCAGGCGCTGGCCGCGCAGGCGGCCGCGGCCGAGGCGGCCGCGACGGGCACCTTCCCGGTGGTCACCGCCGAACAGCAGGGGCCGCGTCGCGGCGCCGAAGGCTCGGCGATGCAGCAACTCGGTCTCAACTGACCGCTTCCGGGCGTCCGCGGTACGGCCGGGCGCCCGGAAGCCGTCAGGCCCGCAGTTCCTGCGTGACCAGGTCCGGGACGCCCCGGGCGCCGAGAATCCCCGGATCGGCGCCGAGCTCGTCGAGCGTGATGCGGTGGATGCGCGCCCGCGGGATCAGCTCGTACCACTGTTCGGCGACGGCGAGCGGATGCACCGGATCGTCGACCGCCGCCACGACGGTGGTCGGAACGCGCAGTGCCGCAAGCGATTCCGCGTCCGGCCAGGCATAGGTGGCGGCCTCTTCCAGCGCCGACGGCAGATCGGGCCAGTGCGTGCGCCACGACTGGGTCAGCGCCCGGCCCAGCCAGGCCGGGCTGCCCGCGCGCATCCGTTCGATCACCGGTTCCAAGCCGTCGGCGCGCAGCTGGGCCGCGGTGCTCGCCGCGCTGAGCGCCGCCGGGCACCCCGTGATATCGGAACCGGTCCAGGCCGGCAGGGCCGCGACCACCCCGAACGCCGATTCCGGGTGGGCGCCGGCCCATTCCACCGCGATCGCGGCGCCCAGCGAAATCCCCGCGGCGAGCACCGGCCCGAGGAGGGCCGCCTCGTCCAGCGCCGCGCGGCAGCTCGCGACCACGGCCCGCGGCTGCGGCTCCACCGCGATGAACGGCAGATCCATTGCGGCACAAGCGGGTTCGAACGCTCGCCGGGCGAAGTCGGCATCGGATCCGGTGCCCGGCAGGGCGACGACGACGGCCGGGCGCGAGCCGCCGGCACGGGGTAGTTCTGCCACGGCCGCAGCCTAGCCGCTGGGCCGAGTGAGCCTCGCGCCCCTCCGATCACCGGCGGAGCCCGGCGGTCCGGCGCGCCCTTCCGGTGCGCGAAAAACGTGTTGTCGACCACTCGAATCCGAGGGTTCGCGCGTGGATCGGCGGGGAACCCAGCAAACGGTGCGGTCAGCGCCGTGACGGTGGTGCCGGGCTCCCGTAGCGAGGGCGTCCGGGTGCATCTACAGTGGCGGTGTACGGCCCATCAGCCGGTCGTGTGGGAAACCGACGACGTGTGACCCACGCCGTCTGTAGTGCAGGAAGTGTTGCAAGATGCCTTTCACAGGCGGAAACAAGGCGGGTTCCGGTGCCGCGGGCAAGGTAGGCCCCGACAGCGGTTATTTCCGGCGTCTGGGGCGTCGTCTGACGGCCGATCTCGACGTACTCGATGCGGAGGAGCTGGCGGAGACCTCCGAAGCGTCGGGCGCGTGCAGGGCGGCGGAATGCCGACGTGGCGAAGAGGTCACCATGCTGGGGCGATTGCGCAGTGTGGAGGCCTGTCCGAAGTCGGCCAGCGCTTCGGTGGAGGCCGAATTCTTCGACGGCACCGACGCGGTGACCCTGGTATGGATCGGCAGGCGCCGCATACCCGGTGTCGAATCGGGACGCCGTATCCTGGTCCGTGGCCGCATCGGTGAACGCGATGGCGCCAAGGTGATGTTCAACCCCTACTACGAACTCCGCGAGAATTCCTGACGTATGCCGATACCCCACAACAACGAGGGCGCCGACCCGGCCGCCGTGGCCGGACTCCGCGCGAACCCCGTTGCGGGGCGCGGCCGTCACCGCCTGCGCGAGTCCGGCGGTGATGCCCCGCGTCATCCGGCCGCCGGCGAGGACGACCATTCCTACACCGGCGAGGACCGCGAGGAGGAGATCGAGCAGACGCTGCTCGAGCAACTCGGTGGCATCAGCGGACTGATCTACTCCACGCTGCCGGTGGTGGTGTTCGTCCCCGCCAATACGCTGTGGGGCCTGACGGCCGCCATCTGGGCGGCGCTGGCCACCGCCGCCGGTGTCCTGATCTGGCGGCTGATCCGCCGGTCGCCGATCCAGCCGGCGATCTCCGGGTTCATCGGTGTCGCGGTCTGCGCCTTCATCGCCCACCGCACCGGCGCCGCGAAGGGCTACTTCCTCTTCGGCATCTGGGCGAGTCTGGTCTACGCCGGAGTCTTCCTGGTGTCGTTGCTGGTGCGCTGGCCGCTGGCCGGCGTGATCTGGGGTGTGCTCAACGGCCACGGCCACAGCTGGCGTTCGGATCGGCGCGCGATGCGACTCTACGATCTGGCCACGGTGGTGTGGGTGATCGTCTTCGGCGCCCGGTACCTGGTGCAGAATCATTTCTACGACACCGACAGCACCGGCTGGCTGGCCGCCGCCCGCATCGCGATGGGCTGGCCGTTGACCGCGGTCGCGCTGCTGGTGACGGTGTGGGCGGTGCGCCGCGCCGGCCATATGCCGGTCTCCTCGGCCACCGAATAGCGCGCCGAACAGTATCGGCGGACCGAACCGACTCCGAGTCGGGTAATGCCCCCGATTCTGGGGGCGGACAACGATGGGGTGGGCAGAACCCACCCCTGGGGTATCTATTCCACGGACCGGATTCGGCGCACGATCGTGTCAGTCAGTAGCGATCGGCGAGAGGATCCCCGGTGGATACCGAGAACGACACGGTGACGGTGCCCGGCCCGGCGAAGGGCGCGGGAGTCCGTTCGCCGAGATCGGCGCCCGCGGGGTCCGACAGCCGCCGCGCCGCCGCCGAACTGGACCGCCTGATCGGCCCGGCCGCCGCGGGCGACCAGCGCGCGGTCACCGAGATCATCCGGATCGTGCACCCGCTGGTGCGCCGCTATTGCGCCGCACGCGTCGGAAGCAGCAACAATCCGCACGTCACCGCGGACGACATCGCGCAGGAGATCTGTATCGCGACCGTCACCGCGATTCCCCGCTACCGCGATCAGGGAAAATCGTTCCTGGCGTTCGTCTACGGCATCTCCGCCAACAAGGTGGCCGACGCGTTCCGCCGCGCCCAGCAGCATCCGTCCTATCCGGTGGCCGAATTCCCCGACACCGCCTCCACCGCACCGGGACCCGAGGAGCTGGCGCTCAACCTGGAACGTCGCCAAGCCACCCGCGAGCTGATGAAGATTCTCGCGCCGGCCCATCGGGAGGTGCTGGTGATGCGGATCGTGCTCGGCTGGACGGCCGCGCAGACCGCCGAGGCCATCGGCACGAGTCCCGGCGTGGTCCGGGTCATGCAGCATCGCGCGCTGACCAAGCTGCGCGCGCAACTGCTCCCCGAAACCGCCTGAGCGGATTCAGATCGCGGGCGGCTCCGCGCCGGCGGGAGTCGCGCCCGCCGGTTCCGTGGCCAGACTGCGGCGCAGTTCGTCCTCGGCCTCCACCGTGGACACGAACAGCAGCTCGTCCTCGCCCTCCAGCGGATCGTCAGGCTGGGGGACGATCACCCGGCCGCCGCGCAGGATCGTCACCAGGGCGACGTCGCGGGGCAGAGAGAGCGTACGCACCGCGCGACCGGCCAGCGCGGTGTCGGTGGGCAGGGTGATCTCGACGAGGTTCGCCTGGCCCTGACGCAGCGTCATCAGCCGGACCAGGTCGCCGACCGAGACCGCTTCCTCGGCCAGCGAGGCCAGCAGCCGCGGTGTCGAGACCGCGACGTCCACACCCCAGGAACCGTCGAACAGCCACTCGTTGCGCGGATCGTTGACCCGCGCGACCACGCGGCGCACCCCGAATTCGGTCTTGGCGAGCAGGCTGAACACGAGATTGGCCTTGTCGTCGCCGGTGGCCGCGATCACCACCTCGTAGTCCTGCAGGCCCGCTTCCTCGAGCAGTTCGAGTTCGCAGGCGTCGCCGTGCATCCAGACGGCCGAGGCGGCGACCGTCGGGTCGATGTGGTCGAGCCGCCGCTCGAGCAGGGTGACCCGATGCCCGCCCCGAAGCAATTCCTGGGCGATGGAGCGGCCGACGGCGCCTGCTCCCGCGATCGCTACGTTCACGACTTGTCCTCGCTCGAAGGGGCGGTGGCGGCGACGGCCACGGCCTCGCCGACCTTGTCGGAGACGGCGGCGATGTAGACCGTGTCGTCGGCCTGCAGCACCGTTTTGCTGGTGGGCAGCAGCGCCTGCCCGAAGCGGACCAGGAAGGCCACCCGCACCGGTACCGCATCTTCCAGATCCCGCACGGTACGCCCGTACCAGTCCTCGTGCAGAACGAGTTCGGTGACCGAGCCGGTGCCCGTGGGATCGCGCCAGGTGGCGGTGGTTTCGTCGCCGGTGAGCGTGCGCAGGAACCGGTCGGTGGTCCACGGCACGGTGGCGATCGTGGGAATGCCGAGCCGCTCGTAGACCGCCGCGCGCTTGGCGTCGTAGATGCGGGCCACCACCCGTTCCACCCCGAAGGTCTCGCGGGCCACACGTGCGGAGATGATGTTGGAGTTGTCGCCGTTGGACACCGCGGCGAACGCGCCGGCGCGCTCGATGCCCGCGCGGATCAGCACGCCCCGATCGAAGCCGACGCCGGTGACCCGCTCACCGGGAAAGTCCTTGCCCAGGCGCAGGAATGCGCCCGGATCCCGGTCGATCACGGCTACCTCGTGGCCGATCCGGACCAGGGCGCGTGCCAATGCGGAGCCGACTCGGCCGCACCCCATGATCACTACGTACACCGTGTCAACCCCAATTCCGCCGAAAACCGTGGTGTCCGGTCTGGTTCCCTCTCGAGGGAACCGTACCCGTTGACGGTTCCCCGCAGCATGTTCCCCCATCGGCCGGGACCGAAACGCGAGTGAACCGCCCGCTATGTCACATCCGGTCCTGCCCTTATGCTGTGCCGAGTGTCCAAGTTGACGACGGCCGTCAAGCGTATGGTGGTCGGCCGCCCTTTCCGTAGCGATTCCCTGGGACATACCCTGCTGCCCAAGCGGATCGCGCTGCCCGTCTTCGCCTCCGACGCGCTGTCGTCGGTGGCGTATGCGCCCGAGGAGATCTTCCTCGTGCTGTCCACGGCGGGTTTGTCCGCCTACGTCTACACGCCGTGGATCGGGCTGGCGGTCGCGACCGTGATGGCGGTCGTGGTCGCCAGTTATCGGCAGAATGTGCACGCCTATCCGTCCGGTGGCGGTGACTACGAGGTCGCGACGGTCAATCTCGGACCGATGGCCGGGCTCACCGTCGGCAGTGCGTTGATGGTCGACTACGTCCTCACCGTCGCGGTGTCGATCTCCTCGGCGGCGTCGAACATCGGGTCCGCCGTGCCGTTCGTGTCCACCCACAAGGTGCTGTTCGCGGTGGCGGCGATCGTTCTGCTGACCGCCATGAATCTGCGCGGGGTGCGCGAATCGGGAACCACGTTCTCGATTCCCACCTATGGCTTCATGATCGGGATCTTCCTGATGCTGGCCTGGGGGGCGGTACGGATCTTCGTCTTCGGCGACGACCTGCACGCCGAATCGTCCGGATTCGGTCTCAACGGCAACGAGTCACATCTGCAGGGCATCGCGTTCACCTTCCTGATCGCGCGCGCGTTCTCCTCCGGATGTGCGGCGCTGACCGGCGTGGAGGCGATCAGCAACGGCGTGCCCGCGTTCCGCAAGCCGAAATCCCGCAATGCCGCCACGACACTGCTGATGCTGGGTGTCATCGCCGTCACCCTGCTGATGGGCATCATCCTGATGGCGCGCAAGCTCGGTGTCGTCTTCGCGGCGAACTCGTCCGATCTGGTCGGGGCGCCGGCCGGCTATGAACAGAAGACGCTGGTCGCTCAGCTGGCGCACACGATCTTCGACGGTTTCCCGCTCGGCTTCTTCTACATCACCATCGTCACCGCGCTGATCCTGGTGCTGGCCGCGAACACCGCCTTCAACGGCTTCCCGGTGCTCGGCTCGATCCTGGCGCAGGACCGGTTCCTGCCCCGGCAGCTGCACACCCGTGGCGACCGGCTGGCGTTCAGCAACGGCATCCTGTTCCTGTCCGGCGCCGCGATCGCGTTCGTGGTCCTGTTCGGCGCCGAGGTGACGCGGCTCATCCAGCTCTACATCGTCGGTGTGTTCGTCTCGTTCGTGCTGAGCCAGACCGGCATGCTGCGGCACTGGACGCGGCTGTTGCGTACCGAAACCGATCCGGCGGTGCGCCGGCGGATGCTGCGCTCACGCGTCATCAACGCCATCGGCCTGACCATGACCGGCGCCGTGCTGATCATCGTGCTCATCACGAAATTCCTCGCCGGCGCCTGGATCGCGATCGTCACCATGGCCGCGATCTTCGGCCTGATGCGGCTGATCCGCCGCCACTACGACACCGTCGGGCGCGAGCTCGAGGAGCAGGAGTTCACCGGGGTGCTGCCCAGCCGCACCCATTCGATCGTGCTGGTGTCGAAACTGCATCTGCCGACGCGGCGCGCGCTCGCCTACGCCCGGGCCACCCGCCCGGACACGCTGGAGGCGGTCACCGTCAACGTCGACGAAGCCGACACCCGGGCGCTGGTGCGGGAGTGGGCCGACAGCGATATTCCGGTGCCGCTCAAGGTGATCGAATCGCCCTACCGCGAAATCACCAAGCCGGTGGTGGATTACGTGAAGCGGGTGCGCAAGGATTCGCCGCGCGATGTGGTGACGGTCTTCATCCCTGAATACGTGGTCGGCCACTGGTGGGAGCAGTTGCTGCACAACCAGAGTGCGCTGCGGCTCAAGGGCCGGTTGCTGTTCGAGCCGGGCGTGATGGTGACGAGCGTGCCGTGGCAGCTGAGTTCGTCGGCCAAGGCACGCCGCCCCGAAGTGGTCAACGCCCCGGGCTCGGTTCGCCGCGGTTACGAGGATCGTTCGTGAGTGCCGGGCCGGACTGGTCCGGACGCACCCTGCAGGTGCGGCTGGGACCACCCGGCCACGGTGGTTTCTGCGTCGCCCGGCACGAGGGCCGGGTGCTCTTCGTCCGGCACGGTCTGCCCGGGGAACTGGTGCGTGCCCGGGTGACCGAGGACCGCGGCGGCTCGTTCTGCCGCGCCGAGGCGATCGACATTCTGGAGGCGTCGCCGGACCGCGTGGCGCCGAATTGCCCGGTCTCGGGTCCCGGCGGCGCCGGCTGCTGCGATTTCGCCTTCGCCACCCCGCAGGCGCAGCGTGCCCTGAAGGCGTCGGTCGTCCGCGAGCAGTTGCGGCGGCTCGCGCACTGGGAGACCGACATCGTCGTGGAGACGCTCCCGGTGCGCGAGACCGGTCTCGGATCCGAGGCGGGTGGTGCGGGACGCTCCCGCGGGCCGGCGCCCGGGTCCGAACCGGATGCCGATCACCGGCTCCGCGAGGATGCGACCGTGGCCGTCCCCGTCCCCGAGGCGCCCGAGGTGGGGTGGCGCACTCGGGTGCGATTGGTTGTCGATGCCGAGGGCCGTGCCGGCGTACATCGGTATCGCAGCAGTGACGTGATCACGGATTTGCGCTGCCCTCAACCTGTTTCGGGCGCGATGGACGGCATCGCCGACCGCGCGTGGACTCCCGGCGCCGAATTGGTGATCGCCGTCGACGCGGACGGCCTGCGCCATATCGTGGAACTCGCGCCGCCGGCCGCACCCCCGCGGCGTGGCGGCGATCGCCGCGCGACCGCCGCGCGCCGTGCCGCCGCGCATGCGCGGCGCGCGGAGCGCGTGGTGTCCGGCAGCGGACGGGCGGTGCAGTATGTGGCCGGCCGCCGCTGGGAGGTCTCCGCGACCGGCTTCTGGCAGCCGCATCGCGATGCGGCGCAACGCTATTCGGATGTGGTGGCCGAGTGGGCCGACCTCGCTCCGGGCGCCACCGCATGGGATCTGTACTGCGGCGCCGGTGTCTTCGCCGCGCGCCTGGCCGAGCAGACCGGTCCCGGCGGATCCGTGCTCGGCGTCGAATCGGCGCGCTCGGCGGTGGCCGACGGCACCGCCGCCCTGCGCGACCTGCCCGCCGTCGACCTGCGCTCCGATCGGGTCGAACGCTGGATCGCCGCCCAGGAGCGCGCCCCCGAGGTCGTCGTCCTCGATCCGCCGCGTGCGGGCGCCGGGAAACAGGTCATCACCCCGCTCGCCGCCGCCGCGCCCGCGCGCATCGTCCACATCGGTTGCGATCCAGCGGCTTTCGCGCGAGACGTGGGACTCTACCGGGAGGCGGGTTACCGAGTACGCGAGCTGCGCGCCTTCGATGCCTTCCCCGCGACGCATCATGTGGAGTGCCTGGCGCTGTTCGAACGGGCGTAGACAGCGGCGGCGTCGACGAGGTCGGCCGGTGATCCCGTCGGACAGGCGTCGCGGGCGTAGGTGACGGGGGAGCTGTCGGAGACGGCGACCTACTGCCGGCGAGATCTGTTGCGGTTCAACTCAACTGCCAGGTCGCCCGCAGATCCGCGGTGACCTCGTGCTCACCGTATTCGACCGGAACCGGGGCGCCCGGGGCCGCTGATCGAGCGGCTACGAAACGGATATCGCCGCGGGGTTCCGGTGTCGCCGCGGCGTTTTCGGTGATCTCCAGCACCGGTCCGAGCGCGCGTTCGGCGCGGGCCGCGTAGCGGCGGGCGCGGTCGAGGGCGTCGTCCCACGCCGCTTCCCGGGCGCGGATCAGCAGGTCGGCGCGGTCGGCGACGGTGAGGTTCAGCCCGCCCAAGCGGACATCGTCGCCCCCCGCCTCCACGGCCCGGGCGATCACGGCCGCGGGATCGGCAGCCGCGGGATCGGAAGCTGCGTCAGCGGCGGCGGGATCGGCCGGGATACGCAGGTTCACCGTCAGCGAGGTGGTCGCCACGTACCCGGTGATGCGTGTGCCCTCGTTCTCGGTCCACGTCGTCTCGGTCCGCACGGACAGTCCGGTGGTGGCGATATCGCTCGCGGCGACGCCGTCGGCGCGCAGGGCGCCGGTGACCGCGGCGGTGCGTTCACCGGCCCGGCCGTAGGCCGCCGCCACCGCCTCGGCGCGCGTTTCGATCGAGATCGATACCTGCATCCGATCGGGCGTCGCCGTGGCCACCCCGTGACCGAACGTCGTGACGGTGGCGGGACGGGAAATATCGGCTCGCTGCTGCCCTGAAATATCGGCTCGCTGCTGCTCGGCGGTCATATCGTCCTTCCTGCGGGCGGGACGGGCAGTCACCCACTGTAATGCGGTTGATCTATGTCGAGCCTCACACCGATATCGGATGTCGCAGCTCGCCGGTCGTTCCCGTCGTCGGGGCCCGACGCGGCTCCGTAGACTGTTTCGAAACAGATGAGCCACGGAGAGGGAGCGAGAACGGTGGGAGTTCTTTCCCGGGTCGATACGCCCGAGGACCTGCGCCGGCTGACGGTGCCGCAGCTGCGCGAGCTGGCCGAGGAGATTCGGGAGTTCCTGGTCCGCAAAGTAGCGGTCACCGGCGGTCATCTGGGCCCGAATCTGGGGGTGGTGGAATTGACCATCGCCCTGCACCGGGTCTTCGACTCCCCGGCCGACCCGATCATCTTCGACACCGGCCACCAGGCCTACGTGCACAAGATCCTCACCGGCCGCAAGGACAAATTCGATCGGCTGCGCAAACAGGGCGGCCTGTCGGGCTACCCGAGCCGCGCCGAGAGCGAGCACGACTGGGTGGAGTCCTCGCACGCCTCGGCCTCGCTGTCCTACGCCGACGGTCTGGCCAAGGCCTTCGCGCTGACCGGGCAGGATCGCCACGTGGTCGCCGTCGTCGGTGACGGTGCGCTCACCGGCGGCATGTGCTGGGAGGCGTTGAACAATATCGCCGCGGGCCCGGATCGGTCGCTGATCATCGTGGTCAACGACAACGGCCGCTCGTATTCGCCGACCATCGGCGGATTGGCCGACCGGTTGACCGCGCTGCGCATGCAACCGGCCTACGAGCAGGCGCTCGACGCCACCAAGCGGTTCGTCCAGGGCATTCCGCGCGTCGGCAGCTCGGCCTATTCGATGCTGCACGCGCTCAAGGCCGGCATCAAGGACGCGGTCGCCCCGCAGGAGCTGTTCAGCGATCTCGGGCTCAAGTACGTCGGCCCGGTGGACGGGCACGATCCGGTGGCGCTCGAGGCCGCGCTGCGCCGCGCCAAGGATTTCGGCGGCCCGGTCGTGGTGCACGCGGTGACGCTCAAGGGCCGCGGATATCAGCCCGCGGTCGACCACGTCGCCGACCAGATGCATTCCATCGGCGCCATCGACCCCGAGACCGGACAGCCGACCGGCGGCAAGACCGTCGGATGGACATCGGTGTTCTCCGAGGAACTGATCCGCCACGGTGAACAGCGCGACGATATCGTCGCCCTCACCGCCGCCATGTCGGGTCCGACCGGGCTCGCGCCGTTCGGTGAGCGGTTCCCCGACCGGCTGTTCGATGTGGGTATCGCCGAACAGCATGCGATGACCTCCGCCGCCGGACTGGCGCTGGGTGGTCTGCATCCGGTGGTGGCGATCTATTCGACCTTCCTCAACCGCGCGTTCGATCAGCTGCTGATGGATGTGGCGCTGCTGAAGCTGCCGGTGACCCTGGTGCTGGACCGCGCCGGCATCACCGGCGACGACGGGGCCAGCCACAATGGCATGTGGGATCTGTCGGTGCTGGGCATCGTGCCCGGCATCCGCGTCGCCGCCCCGCGCGATGCGGTGACCCTGCGCGAGGAACTGGCCGAGGCGCTGGCCGTCGCCGACGGGCCGACCGCCCTGCGTTTCCCGAAAGGTCCTGTCGTCGAGGAGGTTTCGGCGCTGGAACGGCTCGACGGTGTCGACGTGCTGCGGAGGCCGGAAGGCTCCTCGGCGCAGGCGGTGCGCGGTGACGTCCTCCTGGTGGCGGTCGGCGCGCTCGGCGCCACCGCGGTCGCCGCGGCGGATCTGCTGGCGGATCGCGGGATTTCGGTGACGGTGGTGGACCCGCGCTGGGTGCTGCCGGTCTCCGACACCATCGTCAAACTGGCCGAGAACTATCGCATGGTGGTCACCGTCGAGGACGGCGGCCTGCACGGCGGTATCGGATGCACCGTCTCCGCGCGGCTGCGCGATTCCGGACTCGACGTGCCGACCCGCGAACTCGGCGTGCCGCAGCAGTTCCTGGAGCACAGCTCGCGCGCCCAGATCCATCAGGAGCTGGGCCTGACGGCCGAGAACATCGCCGAGCGCGTTACCCGGTGGCTGACCGGTGGTGCGGTGTAGATTCTGAAACCGGTTACAGTTTTCGTCGCCGGTAGGAGTCTGCATGTCGTTCGTGCTCGTCGAGAAGCCTCGCCCGCAGATCGCGCTGGTCACCCTGAACCGGCCCGAACGCATGAACGCCATGGCGTTCGACGTCATGATCCCGCTGCGGGAGACGCTCGAGTCCGTGGCCGCCGACAACGAGGTTCGCGTCGTCGTGCTCACCGGCGCGGGCCACGGGTTCTGCTCCGGCGCCGATCTGCAGGGCGCCGGCCGGGTCCCGAATATCGAGGGCCTCACCCGCACCACCGTGGCGCGCCGTTCCATGGATCTGCTCGACAATGTGATGACCACACTGCGGCGCATGCATCAGCCGGTGATCGCGGCGATCAACGGGGCCGCGATCGGCGGTGGGTTCTGCCTGAGTATGGCCACCGATATCCGCATCGCATCGGAGCAGGCCTATTTCCGTGCCGCCGGCATCAACAACGGACTGACCTCCGCCGAACTCGGCATCAGTTACCTGTTGCCGCGCGCGATCGGCGCCTCCCGCGCCTTCGAGATCATGCTGTCCGGCCGTGACATCGACGCCGCCGAGGCCGAGCGGATCGGCCTGGTCTCCCGCACGGTCGCCGCCGACAAACTTCTCGACACGTGTTACGAACTGGCCGAACGCATCATCGGCTACAGCCGGGTCGGCACCGAGCTCACCAAGCGCATGCTGTGGAGCGGGATGGAGGCCGGCAGCCTGGAGTCACATATGCAGCACGAAGGTACGGCGCAACTGTATGTGCGGCTGACCACCGAGAATTTCGACGAGGCCATCCGCGCGCGCCGCGACCGGCGCACACCGGTCTACGAGGACTGAGCCGGCTCCGGGAACAGCGCCGCGGCCAGCTCGGGAACCGCCAGTTCGCGCTGCCAGGTCCGGGCGCCCCCGGCCTCGAGATATTTGTCGATCACCGCTGCGGGGTCCGACGGCGTTGCGCCGGTGCGGAATTCGGGCAGCCCGTCCCAGCACAGCCGGCGCAACAGATCGGGAGTCAGCAGATTCTCCACCGGCACCGCGTGTCGTTCCGACAGTCCGTTCATCGCCGCCCGGGCTGCGGCCAGGCGAGCCGCCGCGACCGGATCGCGGCGCTCCCAGCGATTGACCGGCGGCGGACCGTCGAACGGCTGCGACATCGGCGGCAACTCCGAATCCGGCAGCGCGCGAGCACGTTCCACCGCGGTGAGCCATTCCCGCGAATATCTGCGCTGCCGCGGACCACCGAACACCGGCAGGGCGCGCAACTGCGGCACCGTCTTCGGATCCGCCTGTGCCGCGGCGATGATCGCCGAATCCGGCAAAATTCGCGCCGGGGCCACATCGCGATGACGCGCGATACCGTCACGCGCCGTCCACAATTCGCGGACGGTCGCGAGCTGCCGCGCCCGCCGCAGCGTGTGGATGCCCGAGGTGCGCCGCCAGCGATCCGGCTTCGGCGGCGCGGGCCGGGCGGTGCGTACATGGTCGAATTCCTGTGCGGCCCAATCGGATTTACCCTGATCGCTCAGCGCTGCCGCGACCTCGTCGCGCAATTCGACCAGCAGTTCCACGTCCAGGGCCGCGTAGTTGAGCCAGTCCTGCGGCAGCGGCCGGGTCGACCAGTCGGCCGCGCCGTGTCCCTTGCGCAGTTCCCGGCCCAGCAGCCGCGCCACCATAGCGGCCAATCCGACCCGCTCGAATCCGGCCAACCGGCCACCCAGTTCGGTGTCGAACAGCCGGGCCGGTCGCAGCCCCAGTTCGGCCAGGCACGGCAGGTCCTGGTCGGCGGAGTGCAGTACCCATTCCAGGTCGTTGATCACCGCCGCCAAGGCGTCCACCGCGGCCGGATCCGGAATCGGGTCGATGAGGAAGGTCCCGCTGCCGCGCCGGCGCAATTGGATCAGATAGGCCCGGTTGGAATAGCGGAATCCGGAGGCGCGTTCGGCGTCGACGGCCAGCGGGCCGGAACCGGCGGCCAGCGCGGCGGCCGCTTCCGCGATCTCACGAGCGGAATCGAGAACCGGAGGAATGCCGTCGGCCGGGGCGAGCAGAGGAACCACGCTGTCCGCGTCCTGCTGCGCGGGCTGGTGCTGCGATGCGGGTGATGTCCTCGAGATGGTGTCGGACTCGTCGGCTTCGGGCATAGCCCGAACTCTACGTGTCGCTCAGAACTGGTCGTCGGCAATCTGCGGATGCGGCCGCAAATGGGTGATGCCGGCCGGGGGCAGTCCCGCCGCGTAGGCCAGCACCTCGCAGAACGCCTCGACATGCGGGGCCAGCTGGGGTGAGCCGACCGTCCACGAGGCACGCAACTCCAGCTGATAGGCGCGCGGCGGCCCGGCGATATCGCCGTAGCGGACCGAACTCGTGGAGGTCACCGTGCCGCCGAGCGCCGTGAACTCCTCGCCGCGCGATTCCAGGGCGTCGACCAGCCAGCTCCAGGCGACCTCCGGCAGCAGCGGATCGCCGGCCAAGGCCGCGTCGATATCGGCCTGGATGTAGGCCACCAATCGGAAAACGCCGTGCCAGGCCTCGTGCCCGTTCGGGTCGTGCAGCAGAATCAGGCGGCCGAAGGCGTCGTCGTCGGAATCGACCGGGATGACATTGGTGTCGGGATGCTTGACCTCGGCTCCGATGGCGTACGAAAAGGGTGCCAGGCGTTGTGGGGGCCGGATCGGTGCGAGCTCGATCCGAGGATGGACGGATGCGGTGCCCATCGCATCGACCGCGGCGCGAAACTGGGCTGGTTCGCTGTCAGGGCCCGGGGTCGGTGCGGCGCCGTCGCGGAAGTCGAGCGGTGTCACGACTGTGAACGGTAGACCTCTCCGGTGTCCGGCACGCGGAGGCGCGCCGCTACGGGCGCTGTGACCGGGCGTGGACGGCCGCGCGGGTAGGCGCCCGGCGGCGGCATACGATAGCGGGGATGAGCACACCAACCCGCCGCCGCTTGCCCGATGCGCCCTTCCTCGCCGCCGCCACCGGCGCCGGACCCGGCCGCCGTCCCGTCTGGTTCATGCGGCAGGCCGGACGGTCCCTGCCCGAGTACCGCGAACTCCGCGCGGGCATCGGGATGCTGGAGTCGTGTTTCGATCCGGAGCTGGTGTGCGAGATCACGCTGCAGCCGATCCGCCGCCACGGTGTGGACGCGGCAATCCTGTTCTCCGACATCGTCGTTCCGCTCAAGGCGGCCGGCATCGAGCTCGATATCGTGCCCGGCGTGGGGCCGGTGATCGCGAATCCGGTGCGCTCGGTCGACGATGTGCGCGCGCTGCCGCGGCTGCGCCGCGAGGAGGTCGGCGCGATCACCGACGGTGTGCGGCTGTTGCTCGACGAACTCGGCGAGACGCCGCTCATCGGATTCGCCGGTGCCCCTTTCACTCTCGCGTCCTATCTGGTGGAGGGCGGCCCCAGCCGCAACCACGAGCGGACCAAGGCGCTGATGCTCGGCGACCCGCAGACCTGGCACGCGCTGCTCGGTGTGCTCACCGATATCACCGTGGAATTCCTGCGCGCCCAGATCGCGGCCGGGGTGGACGCGGTGCAATTGTTCGACTCGTGGGCGGGCGCGTTGTCGCTGGCGCAGTACCGGGAATTCGTTCTGCCGCATTCGGAACGGGTTTTCGCCGAGATCGGGGAAGCCGGTGTGCCGCGCATCCACTTCGGGGTCGGCACGGGTGAACTGCTGGGTGCGATGGGGGAGGCCGGAGCCGATGTCGTCGGCGTCGATTGGCGGGTGCCGCTGACTGCCGCCGCGCGCCGCGTCGGGCCCGGAAAAGCCTTGCAGGGCAATCTCGATCCGGCCGTCCTGTTCGCGGGCAGCTCGGTCGTCGAGCGTGAGATCCGCCGGATCGCCCACGAGGCGGACGAGGCGATCACCCTCGGCGCCACCGGTCATATCTTCAACCTGGGCCACGGCGTGCTGCCCGACACCGACCCCGGCGCCATCACCGCGGCGGTCGAACTGATCCACAGCCTGCCCACGCCGCTGTAAGCCCCGATCGTCGCCAGTGGTGCGGCGAACTCACGCACGTGGAACCGTGAGCGTGGCATCGAGGCGGTACCTGGGCGCCCCTCCCGAGGCGAGTACGTTGCAGGGGTGCGGTAGCGTCGCGCGCCGGCGCGGGGACGAGTTGAGGAGCAGCTATGCGGGTCGTGGTGGTCGGGGGCGGGATCAGTGGTCTGGTCGCGGCGTATCGGCTGCGAGTGGCCCTCGGCTCGGAGCTCGAACTGGTGCTGGTGGAGCGGCGCGATCGGGTCGGTGGCATTCTGCACACCGGTGAGCTGGCAGGTGAGCCGGTGGATCTGGGCGCGGAGGCGTTCGTGGGCCGACGGCCCGAAATCCCGGCGCTGCTCGCGGAATTGGGGCTGACCGAGCAGCTGGTGCATCCGGCCGGGCGGCGACCGCTGATCTGGTCCGGCGGCACCGCCCACCCCCTGCCCGAAGGCACGCTGATGGGCATTCCCACCGGGCCCGATGCCGTGGCCGGCCTGGTGGACGCCGAGACGCTCGACCGGATCGCCGCCGAGCCCAGCCGCCCGCTGCGCTGGGAACGCGCCGGTGACGTGTCGGTCGCCGAGCTGGTCGGCGACCGTTTCGGTGCGCAGGTGGTGCAACGCAGTGTCGATCCGCTGCTGGGCGGGGTGTATGCCGGGCGTGCGGAGTCGATCGGCGTGCGCGCGGCGCTGCCGACCCTGGCCGCCGCCCTCGACGCCGGCGCGCCGAATCTCACCCGGGCGGTCGCCGACGCCCTGCCGCCGCCGTCCACCGCCCCGGTTTTCGGCGGCCTGCGCGACGGATATCGGGTGCTTCTGGACGCCCTGCGCGAGGCCGCGGCGCCGAAGGTCGAAACCGGTGCGGCTGCAACGGGTCTGGCGCGTACGGCCACCGGATGGCGGATCGATCCGGTCGGCGAGGCCGACGCGGTGATTCTCGCCACCCCGGCGCCCGTCACCGCTGAGTTGCTGCGGCCGGTGGCTCCGGAAGCAGCCGCGGCCGCGGCCGGTATCGAACTGTCCTCATCCGCCGTGGTCGCCCTGGGCCTGCCGGCCGACACCCCACTGCCCGACAATTCCGGCATTCTGGTCGCCACCGGAGAACCGTTGCGCGCCAAGGCCTTTACCCTCTCCAGCCGCAAATGGCCGCATCTGGCCGAGCGCGACGTGGCGCTGGTACGCGCCTCGTTCGGCCGCTTCGGTGACGACACCCCGCTGAGCTGGTCGGACGACGATCTCGTCGCGGCCGCCGTGGCCGACCTCTCCACCGTGACCGGTCTCGCGATCCACCCCGAAACGGCCCTGGTGCAACGCTGGCGCGGCGGCCTCCCGCAGTACGCGCCCGGCCATACCACTCGGATCACCGAACTGGAATCGGCGGTTGCCGCACTGCCCGGCCTCGCGATCGCCGGAGCGTACCTGCACGGCGTCGGCGTCCCGGCCTGTGCCGCCTCGGGAACCGCTGCGGCGCAACGCATTCTGGCCCGATGATCGATTCGTAGTGGACGATCGGGTTCGCTCCGGCCGGCGGCAGCGCACAGCAATGCCGGTGCCGAGTGACCAGCCGACTGTCCGTGCAGAACTCGATCGGCCCGCATCGGCCCGGGAAGACCGGCCTGCGAGCCCACGCCCTTGCCTCGCCGGTTCCGGGCCGTCGACGCGCATCGAACGGGTGGCGGACAACCGATGTCGGCCGACCGCGTGCGGGCGCCTGTACGCGAAGCGACCGTGCCGAACAACACGGGTGCGGGCGTTCTGCTGGACACCGCCCAGTGGCACGATGGAGGCTATGGCGCGACTCGATTACCAAGCTCTCAATTCGACCATCCGGTATCTGATGTTCTCGGTGTTCCAGGTCAAACCCGGAGTGCTGGGGGATCAGCGCGACACCGTGGTCAAGCAGGCGCGGGAATTCTTCGACTCGCTCGAGGAGCGTGGCGTCGTGGTCCGCGGCCTCTACGACGTCGCGGGGCTGCGCGCCGACGCCGATTTCATGATCTGGTGGCATGCCGAGCGGATCGAGGATGTGCAGGCCGCCTACGCCGATTTCCGCCGCACCACCGATCTGGGGCGCGCGAGCACGCCGGTGTGGAGCAACGCCGCCCTGCATCGCCCCGCGGAGTTCAACAAGAGCCACATCCCGGCCTTCCTGGCCGGCGAGGAACCGGGCAACTACATCTGCGTCTACCCGTTCGTGCGCTCCTACGACTGGTACCTGCTGCCCGACGAAGAGCGTCGTCGCATGCTCGCGGACCACGGCAAGCAGGCCCGCGCCTATCCGGACGTGCGGGCCAACACCGTGGCCTCGTTCGCCCTCGGCGACTACGAGTGGATTCTCGCCTTCGAGGCCCCGGAACTGCACCGCATCGTCGACCTGATGCGCGATCTGCGCGCCACCGACGCCCGCAACCACGTGCGCGAGGAGATTCCGTTCTTCAGCGGCCCGCGCGTGGATGTCGAGCAGTTGGTCAACGCCCTGCCCTGAGCCTCGACGCCCTGAGCCTCGAAAACACCGTCCTGCGCGGCGCGATCCGCCGGTGCCCCCGAAATTCGGGGCGTGCCGGGATGCGGCCGGGCCCGTAGGGTCTTCCCGTCAGCTCGGTCGCGCGCCTGCTTGGCGCGCGATCCGCAGCGGTCGGCGGATCGCATCCGGCACGCTCGGGCGGTGAGTTTCAACCGGCGCCGCGATCAGCCCGCCGCGTCGTCCGAGGGGTGCAGGCGCAGCGCGATCGAGTTGATGCAATACCGCTTGTCGGTCGGGGTCGCATAACCCTCGCCCTCGAAGACGTGCCCGAGGTGGCTGTGGCAGTTGGCGCACAGCACCTCGACCCGGCGCATCCCCAGCGAGTCGTCGGCCCGCAGAATCACCGCATCGGAATCGGCCGGATCGAAGAACGACGGCCACCCGCAGTGCGAATGGAACTTCTCGGCGCTGCGGAACAATTCGGCGCCGCAGGCCCGGCACGTGTAGACGCCGGTGGTTTCGGTATCGGTGTATTCACCGGTGAAGGCGCGTTCGGTGCCCGCTTCGCGCAGCACCGCGTACTCCTGCGGGGTCAGCCGCGCCCGCCACTGCTGCGGGCTCAGCTCGATCTTGGGTGCCGGAAGCGATGAAGTCGCGGGCGAACCATCCTGTGAGCTCATGACGCGAGTCTAGTGGCGTCGCGCGACCATCCCCGGGCCGCGACCGATCACCGCAGGTCAGCGCAGCGCACCGGCCTCCGGCTGCGCTGTCGGTTCCATGGTGTCGTCGTCGGGCAGCGGTTCGTGGCGATCGATGCGCGGCGCCGGATCGGCAGTCGCGGCCGGAGCCTTGGTGGTCGTCTCGGGCAACAGGAACGCCGGTTCGATTCCCGAGTCCAGCCGGCCCTCGCGCCGCGCCGCGAGATACCGGTCGCCGAGGACGCAGAACGTCACGATCAGCAGCAGCGCCCAGCCGAAGGTGACGCGCAGGTACTCGAGCGCCCGCCCGGTGCTCTGCCAGTGGTCGAGCAGCCATTTGTCGTAGGTCATGAACCCGAAGATCGCCAGCCAGGCCGGCCAGTTGCGCAGCACCGAATTGCGCAGCACCACCGTCATGAGGAACGGGAACAGCATCATCGAGTAGTACTGCTGTCCCAGACCCGACAGCAGCCAGGACGCGATCAGGATGATGCCCGCGGTGGTGCAGACGAAGAACAGTTCGTCCTCGCGGCAGTACCGGTACAGCAGCCACAGCGAGATCAGCACCAGCACACCGAGCACGATGCGCATACTCCAGGTCAGCCATACCGGCAGTCCGTAGTACTCGGCATTGCCCGCGATCGCGCTGTTGAAGTAGTCGCGCGATTTGAGCAGATAGGGCAGCGTGCGGTGGACGAAGTCCATCGGATCCTTGGTCAGCGGCCACGCGACCGCCATCAGCACCACCGGCACGCCGATCGCGGTGATGAACACCTGCCACTGGCGGCGCGCCAGCGGTATCAGCAGCAGCGGCGCCAGCGTCGGTTTGACCGCGATCGTGAGTCCCATGACCAGCCCCGCCAGCAGATCGCGTCGCTGCAGCAGCAGGTGGATGAACAGCACCTCGGCCAGCAGCAGGCACCCGTTGACGTTGCCGAAACCCAGTGTGTTGATGACGGTTTCGGAGGCGAACATCAGCAACAGCAGCAGCGGCGCGGCCACCGATTTCGTCGAGAACTTGAACAGCCGCAGCAGCAGATACCAGGCGAGGATGATCGCCACCGCGTTGAGCGCGATGAAGCACCAACGCGATTTCTCCGGGTCGATCAGCGCAAGCGGCGCGATCAGCAGGGTGCCGCTGGGCGGGTACAGATAGTGCGGGTCGACCAGGTCGAAGTTCTCGCCGTAGATGGCGCGTCCGTTGAGGAAGGCCAGTGACGCCTTGTAGACCGGCGCGAAATCGTCGGTGATGGAGAAGTTGGTCCCTTTGACGATGACCTGATGCAGCACTGTGAGGATCGCAAACGGCCACAGTGCGAAGTTGAACACTTCGGCGGTGGTGCGAGCGGTGCGCGGCTCGAGCTGACGAAGGAACACTGGGGCACGGTACACCGGAAACCTGCGCGCTGGTTGCGCGGACCCGCCGTCGGGCGTGCCGGTGACCGCTTTTGCCGGGTGTGCGCCCGGCCACTTCGTGCGTGGCCGCACGATAACCTCAGGCCGGGCAGGCGGTGCCGTCGGCGGGCAGGGTGCCGTCCTTCAGATAGCCGGCGATGTTCTGCTGCGCGCAGCCCGAGTGGGTGAACACCGGATGCCCCCAGCCCTGCCACTGCACGGTGGAGGTGCGCGCGCCCGCCGCACCCAGCGCGCCGGTGACCGAGGATCGCCCGTCGCCGCCGACGACGGGATCGGCGGCCGTACCCAGCACCAGCACCGGCAGGGTGAACTTGTCCGGCAGTCGCGGCGCCTGCGTCACCGGCCATGCCGAACATTCCATCAGTCCGGTCGCCGCCGTCTTACCGAAGGCGGGATATTTGGCAGCCCATTCGATCTCGAGCTGCTTGGCGCGGTCGGGGGTGGCGGGCTGCTGGTTGTCGCTGCAGCGGGAGACGAATTGCCCGTCGGCTCCCACCGCTGCCGCCTCCCGGGTGACCAGAGCCTGCAAAGGCCCCTGATCGCCGCGTCCGGCCGCAGAGAGCGCATCGGCCAGTTCGGTGGTGCGGGAGGCCTGATCCGCGCGTGGGTCGCCGAGGAACGCGGTGATCGTGGTGGTCAGCGCCGATGCCGACAGGGCGCCGAGTTGTCCCGCTCCCGCCCGGTTGATCAGATCGGTGATCGCGGCCCGCGGATCCGCGCCCAGTGAGCATCCGAGATCGGCGCAGCGGCGGGCGAATCCGGTCAGCGCCGCCTCGGTGCCCTTCACCTGCTGTTCGGTGCGCGTCACCGCATCGGTGTTCGCCGGTTCCGGCGAATCGAGCACCAGCCGGGCCAGCCGGTCGCCGAATTTGGCGGCATAGCTCAGCGCTACGCGCGCGCCGTTTCCGGTGCCCAGCAGATCGATGTGGTCGACCTGCCACTGCTTGCGCAGCTGTTCGATGTCGTCGGCGGCGTGCGGGGCGTCGAAGGTGCCCTGATAGGGCTGCAGGAAGTCCTGGCAGGCGACGGTGGCGTTCTGGCTCAGTGTCGCCACCGCATCCACCCGGTCGCCGCCACCAGGGGCGAACTGGCCGTTGTCGGCCAGCCCCTGCCGGGTGTCGTCGGGCAGGCAGTCGATCGGCTGGGAGCTGCCGATACCGCGTCGATCCACCCCGACCACCGGCCGGCTCGCCAGAATCGCCGCGCCCGGCCCGGAGACCAGACCGGCGACGGTCGCGGTGGAGGATCGATCGCCGCCGGAGGTCACTACCAGCGGTGCCGCGTCGGCGGGCGTCTGCGGCGTGCGCGCGCGGACCGCGGCGATGCGGAAGGTGCCCAGGACCGTGCCGCCGGAATCGATCGGCGCCGAGAACTCCGCGCAGTCGAAACTCACCCCGGCCGGCGGCGCCCCGGTGCCCAGCGAGCTGAAGGTCGGTGCCGCGCAATCGTGCCAGGCCAGATCGGTTTTGGGGACCTGCGCCTGCGGTGGCGCCGCCGGCGCGGCGCTGGTGCTGGTGGCCGGGCCCGAGCCGCCGTGCGGTTGTTCCACCGCCACGCCCGGTCGCTGCGATGGCCCGGCACCACAGGCGGTGGTCAGCAGAACCGTCAGCGACGATGCCAGCAGAGCGGCGCGAGTCCAACGCATGCGCTACAGCCTGCCAGGTCCGGCGCGCCGTTTCAGCCTTGGGTGCGGCTGCGCTCCCACCGCGTCAGCACCGTGCCGTCGTCGTCGATCAATGCGTGGCGCAGGCTCATCGGGGTCGGCAAGGCATTGGGCGACACCGCGATTCGGCCCGCCGTGCCGCCCACCAGCAGCGGTGAGACGGTCAGGCACAATTCGTCGACCGCGCCCGCGCCGATCAGTTCGCCGAACAGCGACGGGCCGCCCTCGCACAGCACCCGCAGCAGTCCGCGCTCGCCCAGCACCCGGCGGATGTCGGTGGCGGTGACGGTGCTCTGCCCGGCCTCGATCACCTCCGCGCCGGTCTCGGCGAGCAGGCGTTTGCGTTCGCCGTCGGCCGCGGCGGTGGTGAGGATCATCGGCGGGCGCTGGGTGTCGGTGAACAGCCGGCACGCCGGGTCCAGCGCCGCGCTCGCCGTCACCACCGCGACCGGCGGCGGCGCACCGTCGCGCGCCCCGCCCAGCCCGTGGTGGTGCAGGCGCATGCGCCGCCGGGAATCGGTGCGCGCACCGCCGTAGTTCTCCACGCGCGCGGTCCCGGCGCCGACGACGATCACGTCGGCCAGATCGCGCAGGATGGCGAAGACGGTGGCGTCGGCGGGCCGGCCCAGGGCGCCGGAGCGGTCGTCGACGGTGACCGCGCCGTCGAGGCTGGCGATGAAGTTGACCCGGATCCACGGCCGTTCCAGGGCCGCCGGATAGGTGTAGAGCTGAACCAGGTCGGTGATCTCGCCGGCACCGCCAGTGGTCAGTGCTGTGAACTGGATCGCATCGGGGACACGCTGCATAAGGTCCGATCACACCACGTCAGTACGCTACGAGCGTGCAACAACGCCTCGTCGATCGTCATCCGGAGGTTCCGGCCGATCAACTCATCGCCCAGATGGTGCCGCCGCCCACGTTCGACGAGGTGAGTTTTGCCTCCTACATTCCCGATCCCAAGGAGCCGAGCCAGGCCGCGGCCGTGCGCGCGGCCGAGGATTTCGCCGCGCGGGTGGGCAAGATTCATGCCGCCGCCGGTAAGAAGTCGCTGTTCGGGAAGAAGAAGCGGGTCGACGGCGCCGGGCTGTATCTCGACGGCGGATTCGGTGTCGGCAAGACGCACCTGCTGGCCTCGATCTTCCATGCCTCCCCGGGTCCGAAGTCGTTCGGCACCTTCGGTGAGGTGACGAATCTCGTGGGCGCCCTGGGCTTCACGAACGCGGTGGAACGTCTGGGCGGCAACAGCGTGCTGTGCATCGACGAATTCGAACTCGACGATCCGGGCGACACCATGCTGGTGTCGCGGCTGCTCACCGAACTGACCGCGCGCGGCGTGTCGGTGGCGGCGACCTCGAACACGCTGCCCGATCAGCTCGGTGAGGGCCGGTTCGCCGCCCAGGACTTCCTGCGCGAGATCCGCAAGCTGGGTTCGCTGTTCGACACCGTCCGCGTCGACGGCCCCGACTACCGCCACCGCGATCTGCCGCCGGCGCCGGAACCCACCGATTCGGCGCTGCTGTCGGAAAAGGCCGCGGCCACAACGAATTCCACGCTGGACGACTTCGACGCACTGCTCACGCACCTGAGCACGCTGCATCCGTCGAAGTACGGTTCGCTGATCGCCGGGGTGTCGGCGGTCTACATCTCGGCGGTGCACACCATCACCGATCAGGCAGTGGCGCTGCGGATGGTGGTGCTGGCCGACCGGCTCTACGACGCCGGGACGCCGGTCACCGTGTCGGGCGCGCCGCTGGACAAGATCTTCTCCGAGGAGATGCTCGGCGGCGGCTACCGCAAGAAGTATCTGCGCGCGATCTCGCGCCTGCTGGCGCTGTCACGATTCGAGGTCCCGGCGGGCTGATCCCGGTTCGTACAGCGTACTGTCGGGAGGCGAATTCCCTACCATGGACGACTGTCCAGTTTCCCTCTGAACGGAGCTGACATGGCCCATCGTTCGATTCGCCTCGCCGCCACCGTCGCCGTCGGCGCTTTCATCGCGGCCGGTCCGGCGCTGGGTGTCGCGGTTGCCGCCGACCCGCCCCCGGCGTCCTCGTCGGTCTCGGTGCACACCGAAGACCGGTCGCTGCGGCTGGCCAGTGTGCAGAACGCGCGCGATATCGGCGGATACCGCACCACCGACGGCCACGTCGTCGAGACCGGCCTGGTGTTCCGCACCGCGGACCTGAGCAGATTGTCCGACGCGGATGCCGCCGCGCTGTCCGCGCGCGGGCTGCGGGTCGTCGACGATCTGCGCACGAGCTACGAACGCGCACTGGGGCCGGATCGCGTACCGGTCGGTGCGACGCTGAATATTCGCGATGTGATCGGGCAGGCCCCGCCCCAGGTCATGGCCTCGACGCTGAGCGCGGGCAGCGACCTGTATCGCGCGTTCATCACGGCTCCCGGTGCGAGCGAGGCGTTCGCCGGTGTCCTGCACGACATCGCCGGCAGCGACGGTTCGGTGCTGTTCCACTGCTCGGCCGGGAAGGATCGTACCGGCTGGACCGCGGCTGTCCTGCTGACGATCCTCGGCGTGGACCGCGAGACCGTGAACTACGACTTCCTGCTGTCGAACTACTACCGCGACGCCGCCGAGGGCGACGCGGTCGACGGAGTGCTGCAGTCGGCCCTGGATTCCGCCTTCGATCAGGTGAATCAGAGCTACGGCAGTTTCGACAACTACGTGCACGACGGACTGAAGCTGACCGACGGCGATATCGCGGCGTTGAAGGCGAAGCTGCTCGCCTGACTGGCGGTTTCGACGGGCGGGCCGAATCCGGTTGCGGAACAGCCGGATTCACACCCGCCGTTGCATCACGAAGTCGTGGCATACCTGATTGCCGACGGTGAAGGTCTTGGTGCCGACGCGGCGGAAACCGTGCTTGCCGTAGAAGCGCTGGGCCCGCTCGTTGCGCTGGTTGACACCGAGCCAGACCACCGAATATCCGCCGCGGCGAGCGTAATCCACCACCGCGTCCATCAGGGCGGTCGAGACGCCACTGCCGTGGTGGCCGGGCATCACGTACATCTTGCTGATCTCGAGCGCTGGGCGGGCCGCGATCATGGCGGCGACCGCGGGATCGACCGGTTCACCGGAGATCAGCATGGTGTAGCCGACGATCTCGCCGCCGACGACGGCCTTGAGCACGATCCGCTGCGGATCGCTCAGATACTCGCCGAACCGTTCGCCGGACAGCACCTCGGTGATGAAGGTGTCGATGTTCTCCTCGGTCAACTCCGGCGGGCACGCCAGGGGAAACGTCGCGGTCGCGACGTCGCTCAATTCCTCCGCGTCCCAGATCCCGGCGCGGTCGACGACGACTTGCTCGGTCATGGGTCCAGTACAACATGTCCGGAACGGGTCGACGACAGCTCGCCGGGCGCCGGGCGCGGCCGGAAGAAACGCGCGGTGGCGATCAGGACGACGGCGAACAGCAGCGGGATCGCGAACCCGCTCCGCAAGCTCGACGCATCGGCGACGGCCCCGACCACGCCGCCACCGATCAGCGTGCCCGCGTAGTTGAACAGATTGAGCCGGGCGATCACCGCGTCCAGTCCGCGGCCTTCGGTCAGCCGCCCGGCCTCGCTGAAGCACAGCGGTGCGATCACGGGCAGGCCCAGGCCCGCGATGAGGAATCCGGCCAGTGCCGTGGCTGGTCCGGGCGCGGCCACGACCAGTGCCAGGCCGAGCACGCCGATCCCGGCGGCCACCCGGACCACCGCCCGCGCGCCGTATCGGCGCACCCACCAGTCGCCGCTGAGCCGGGTGAGCAGCGAGGCGCCCTGGTAGGCGGCCAGCGCTAAGGCCGCCGTCGCCGACGAGGACAGCAGATCGTCGGTGAGATACAGCGCGGACCAGTTGCCCACCGCCAGATCGATGGCGAACACCAGCGCCACCGCGATTCCCAACGCGAGATATGCCCGCAGGGCAACGGCCGCAACGGTTTCGGGCGCGCGGCCCGGTTCGGCGGGCTGGGCCTCGGCATGGCCGGCGCCGAGCAGCCGCGGCCCGAACACCTGACTTGCCACCGCGACCACCGCGGCGGCGACAGTGACCGCGTACGGCAGGGTGATTCCGACCTTCTGGCAGCCCGAGACGAACAATGCGCCCAGAATCGACCCGGCACTCCACGCGGCGTAGAACGACGACAGCACGAACCGCCCGTATCCGTGCTGAATGAACACCGCCTGCATATTCGTGCCCGCGTCGACCATGCCGACCGCGACGCCGTAACAACCGAGCGCGATCAGCGCCACCACGATGTTCGGCGCGACCGCGATCGCCAGTCCCGTCACCGCGATCAGCGCGAGCCCGGCCCGCAGCGCCACCCGGCTCGACCAGTGCACCGCCACCCGCTCGGCCAGCAAACTGCCGCCGGCGGCCAGCCCGGAGATCATCACGACCGCGACCAGGATGACGGTGTCGGTGAGCCCGAGTCGATCCCGCTGCTGCGGCAGTTCGGTGAGGACGACCGCGAGGAAGAAGCCCTGCAGCGCGAAGGCCACCGAATTGGCGGTGCGGGCGGCCCGCAGCGTGGTCGATACAGGAATGTATCCGCGGTCGAACATCTGCGCAGCCTAATGGGTGAAAGCCCGGAGGCGGTAGCGGAGCGCCCGAGCCACGCACCCGGCAGGAGAAGTTCCGGCTTCGCAACGTCGCGATTACGCCGCTGTCCGAGCGCGGGCGATTCCGCAGTTCACCGGACTCGATGATCACGTGGGGCTCCCGGTTGGATAACGAAACCGGTCACGGGGACGTGTAGCCCCCTGGCACGTGCGGCACTCTGGATACAGCGGGCCGCACGGGCCGCTGGTGCACGGGTAGGGGAGTGGTCGCGTGAGTACGACAGAACGGGCCGAGACGAGGCAGCAGACGACGACGCTGGCTCCCCTGGAGTCGGTGAAACTGCCTGTGGTGGAGCCGAATCCGCGCGGACATCAGGCGGGTGACCGGTGTCGCGAACCCGGCTGTGGCAACTGTCACTGGGATGTGCAGCGGCTCAAATACTGGTTGCGCGGCAGGCTGCTGGCGGCGGGTGCCGACGATGCCGAGGTGGACAAGCCGCTGGGTGCGCAGACGCCCGGTCTGCTGTGGCGGCGTGGGAACCGGTTGTGCGCTATCGAGGTGCGCAGCGCGCCGGTCTCGATCGAGCACGCGCGCAAACGCACGGCCCGGTTGAAGGCGGTGGGCTGTGACGAGGTGTTGTGGCTGTGCCCGACCGGATATTGGATCGGGCAGATACCGGCGCTGGGCGTGGACGATTTCGCCGCCGCCGGATGTGAGTACCGGGCATTGTCGGGTGGGCTGGTCATCGATTCCGACGGTATCCTCAGCCCCAGGGAAACCCCCTGGGAAATAAGGGAATTCATCGATGGCTGGGTCGCGGGCGAGTTGGCCTGCGGCTATCTGGACGAGGACACGAGAGGGTGGGCGACGGTGAGCGATTGGGAGGCCCACACCCACGCACAGGCGATGATGATCGCGCAGCAGCGGCAGGAACTGCTCGACCAGCGCACCGAATTGGCATTGGCGCGCAGGGCGACTCGCGACAAAGCCAAACAGATGCACAAGATGATGCATCGGCTCGAACGCGCCGAACTCGTCGCCGGTGAGCTGGACGCGGTCAAACGCCGGCTGTCCGATCGCGACCGGCTCGAGGCCGGTCTGCGGGTACGGATCGCGCGTCAGCGCGAAGCGGTGCTGCATTGGCAGCTGATGACCTGTTTCGCGATGCTGGTGATCGTGACGTTCATCGTTGCGGGTTTCATGTTGAAGTGAGGTCAGGTCGCGCTCAGCCGGAACGGGGCACGATCCCAGCGCCAGCCGTGGCGCAGGGCGAGCGCGATCAGGTCCACCGGTTCCAGGCCGGTCTCGTCGACCAGGCTCCGGAATTCGGCCCACTGCACGGCGCCGGTGGCGAGCCGGTTGCGGAGAATGTTCTCCGAACGGGCGGACACCGTGTGCCGCAACAGATCCGGCTCGCCGAGCCTGCTGCCGGTGAAGACCAGCCATCCCCAGCCGCGGGCATGCGCGTGCGCGCGGGCCGCCTCGAGCCGCACCCGGTTGGCGTGTAATCCCAACTGTCCCAGGGCGACCACGTCGGCCAATAGCACGCGTCCATCGGTCAGTCGGGCGGCGACGGTGGGACAGTAGGAATCCGCCACGCCGTCGACGGTGAAGTCGACGGCCACGGGCCGCTCGGTGTAGCTGTCGACCTGTTCGCCCTCGTCGAGCATGCGCAGCAGCCGGGCTTGCAGAGCGGTGTCGAATGTGGTTTCGCGGCCGAGCTTCTCGGCGAACATGTGGCCGCGGGCGTCGTCGTCGGCGTCGACCGTCGTGATCGGCAGCTCGGGCAGGTCGCCGGGATCGCCGCTCGGCCAGTCCACCCGTCGCAGCAGCGGAAGCAGTTGCCCGGCAGCGGGTTCGGCAGTGCGGGGGCGATCGAGATGCCACCGGCTACGCTGCTGCCAGCCCGCGATGCGCTGGAAGACGAAGCCGGCCACCCGTTTGGCGTCGATCAGCGAATGCCCGGCCAGCCGCAACTTCAGATACGCCAGATCCTGGGCGGCGATATCGCAATCTCCGACATAGGTTTCGGTGAGCAGTGTCCGGGTCAGCCGCTGATCGCCCCACCCGACCGGATACCGGTCGGCGAACACGGCCGGATCGGGATGGCCGGTGGCCTGCACGCGCCGCAGCAGCTGCCCCGCCGCTCGGGTGTAGAGCTGGCGAACCCGGTCGCGCGAGAGTTCGAAGCGGGCGCCCAGCAGCGTCAGCGTCTCCGGGCGCACACCGTCGAGCCCGAGCCGGCGAGTGAGCAGCTCGCCGTCGCGGGGACGTTCCTCGGCTTGGGCCGCGACCATGTCCGCCAGCGTGTCGGCCATCTGCTCGGAGGTGAAGGAGATGCCGTCGCGTAGGTCGTCGAGCAACCCGGCCTGTATCTCCTCGATCCGGTTGGTCGTCACCACATGCCTTTCGCTGTCTCGCACGTCCTTTCGAAAGCCTATGCCTTCGTACGGGTTCCGGGTGCGCGAGCGCGGGCGTGTCCGCCGATATGGTGGCCGATTCAACGGCGAGCCGCTTCGACGGTTCAGCGGCGCGCGGGTTCGGTGAGGCGGCTGTCTCGGCCCGAGTCGGCCGCTGCCGACCCGCCGGCCTCCACGGCGAAGACGGTGATCAGCAGCGCGACCATCCACGCGAGAGTCGAGCCGGCCGCGAGCCGGTGGATGGCGCCGACGAAACCCGGCCCGGTCGGCGATCCGGCCACCGCGCCGAATATCGCGACACCGCAGGCGGTTCCGACCTGCCGGGCGGTATTGGACACTCCCGTCGCCAGGCCGGACCGGTCCGCCGGTGTGGCACGCACCGTCGCCGCGACCACCGATGTCGTGATGAGGCCGGAGCCGCAGCCGAGCACGGTGAAGCTCAGCAGCAGTCCGCCGCTGCCACCGCGGCCGTCGAGTGTGAGCAGCATCGCCGAACCGCATGCCGCGAGGGCACAGCCGATCGCGATGGCCGGGCGCGGGCCGTACCGGGCGGTCAATCGTCCCGACACCGGCGCCAGCAGCACCAGCGGCAGGGCCAGCGGCAGCACGCTGACGCCCGCCGCGACGGGGGAGCGCCCCAGCGTGTCCTGCAGATACAGCATGCCGATGAACAGGATGCCGTTGAAGATCAGGTTCATCATCAGGGCGACGACATTGGGAGCGAGAAAATCCTTGTGCCGCAACAGGTCCACCGGCAGGAACGGATGAGCGCTGCGCCGCGCCGAGAGGTAGGCGCCCGCCGGCGCACACACCGCGACCACCGCCGCGGTGCCGACGACCGCCGTCCCCGCGTGGTGCCCCGCGGAGATGACGGCGAACACCAGCGCCCCCAGGCCGAGGACGAATCCGGCCAGTCCGGGCACGTCGATGCGCTCGCCGCGCCGCGGTGGTGCGGCCGGTACCACGATCCGGGCCGCGACGGTCGCCGCGATCGTCAGCGGCACCGCGATCCAGAAAACCGGCCGCCACCCGAGGCGGTCGACGAGAATTCCGCCGAGCAGCGGTCCGGCCGGCAACGCCAGCGACGACACCGCCGCCCAGGTGCCCAGCGCCTTCGCCTGTTCCGCCCGATCCGGGAAGACGTCCACGATGACGGCCATGGTGCTGGGCAACAGCAGCGCCCCGCCCACGCCCTGGACCACCCGCGCGGCGATCAGCACCCCGACCGACGGAGCCAGTGCACACGCCAGCGAGGCCAGTCCGAAGACCGCGAATCCGGCGAGCAGCATCCGGCGATGCCCGATCCGATCGCCGACGGTTCCCGCCGCCAGCAGCAGTCCCGCGATCGCGACCACGTATCCGTCCACCACCCACTGCAGCGATGCGATGTCGGTATGCAGGCCGCGACCGATCGCGGGCAGCGCGACATTCACGATGGTCACATCCAGCAACACCAGAAACATCCCGGCGCCCATCACCGTGAGGATGGCGGCCGGGTTGCGAACCTGTGGAGTCGAAGTCATATCCGCAGTGTCGGTGCGCAACCTTTCGGTGTGGACCGAAGTATCGGCGATGAGGCAGCGGGTGAAGTGAACAGCGTCCTGCCGCAGCTTCTTTCGCTCACCGTCTCCTTGGCGGCGCAGCGTCAGGTCCGGCGGCGGAACCATCGCCGACGCCGGCGACTGCGGCGATACACCACGGCGGTGACCCGTGCGCCCAAGGAATCGGTGACGTGGAAATACTCGCCACCGAGGTCGGCGGCGGCATAGGCGATCTCGTCGATCGAGCCGTGGATATCACCGGCACCGAACGCGCTCAGCGTCATCTCGACCGTTCCGATCCGATCGAATCCTTCGGCCGGAGGCACATCGAGTTCCTCCGCACGCATACGCACCACCCCAATGTCGGCCGAACCGGAACGGTAGTCAAGGTTGTGGAGCGAGGTCGCCCGCCGATTGCCGGCTGACCGTCTGCCCGCTGTCGTCGCGGACGTGCGCGGACGGCCACGGTTCGGTGCGCACCGAAGTGTCGTCGCGGCAGACTCGAGTCATGACCGATCGCCGACCTCTCTACGGGTATTCCGATATCGCCGCTGTCGGCGCCCTGCTGGCCGACGCGACCCGGGCGCGCATGATGATCGGCCTGGCGGACGGGCGCGCGCTGCCGGCGTCGGTGCTGGCCGCGGAGGCCGGCGTCGCGGCGTCCACGGCCAGCGAACACCTGGCCCGGCTCGTGGAGGGGGGACTGCTCACGGTCGAACGATCCGGCCGCCACCGGTACTACCGCATTGCGAATGCCCAGGTCGGCGCCGCGATCGAAGCGCTGGCAGTGCTGGCGCCGACGCGACCCGTGCGTTCACTGCGGGAATCCACCCGTGCGGCGGCGCTGCGCCGGGCGCGCAGTTGTTACGACCACCTGGCCGGGCGACTGGGCGTCGCGGTCACCGAGGCACTGCTCGAGCGGCAGGCGCTGACCCGCACCGACGGCGTCGCGGGAACCGCACGCGCACAGGGAGATCCGATCTCGGCGCCGATGACCGACCACCCGTACCGCCTGGGCCCGAATGCCGAGCCCCTGTTCGCCGAGCTGGGCGTGGATCTCGACGCCGCCCGCGACCGGCGCCGCCCCCTGCTGCGTTTCTGCGTCGACTGGAGCGAGCAACGCCATCATCTGAGCGGTGCGCTCGGTGCCGCGGTACTGACCCGCATGGAATCGGCGGGCTGGGTGGAACGGCCGGGTACCCGCCGCACGCTGCGGCTGACCGACAGCGGAGCGCGGGTGCTGGATCGGGTGCTGGGCGTCGAATTCGCCGAATAGCGCGTCGAACCCGCGGATCAGCCGTGCTCGACGGCGATCTTCATCCGGTTGAGGGTGGTGGCCATATCGTTGTGGTTGCGCCGTCCGCGCGCCCACCCGAGCGCCGTCCAGTACAGCCGCAGCGGCAGGATCGTCGAGAGCTCGAACGATTCGGTGACGTCGGTGCCGCCGTCACGCTGTTCCAGCCGGTAGCCCCACCGGTTGATGTTCATCCCCCTGGGCCCGAGGACGGTGAAGGCGAATTCTCGTTCGGGCTCGCACACGTCTACCCGGCACGTGGTCCAGTAGACCGGCCCCACCTGATTGCGCCGCACGTGCCCCCGGAACTTCGCCCCCACCGCGGGACCCGTTGCGCCGCCGAGCCATTCGGCCTCGAACGTCTCGGGACTGAATTCGCCGATCCGCGTGATATCGCTGACCAGCGCCCACACCTGCGCCGGCGACGCGGCCATGTGGACGGTTACCGAATCGCGCACGACATCTCTCCTTGCCGCTCGGCTGGTTGGGCCTCGACCGTATCCCAGGCGACGAGACGGCGGACCCAGTCGTCCGCGAACTCGTTACATCCGTGATGCGGATACAAGAAAGCCCCGGTCGAAACCGGGGCTGACCTGTTCTTCGTTGGTGCGCGATACTGGGATTGAACCAGTGACCTCTTCCGTGTCAGGGAAGCGCTCTCCCGCTGAGCTAATCGCGCGTGGTTCGCCTACTCAGAGGCGGCGACGGGAATCGAACCCGTGTGCACGGCTTTGCAGGCCGTTGCCTCACCACTCGGCCACACCGCCAACCAAGGCCGGGTTGGCCTTCGAGCGGATGACGGGATTCGAACCCGCGACCCTCACCTTGGCAAGGTGATGCGCTACCAACTGCGCTACATCCGCATGCTGCGTCTCCGGGGCTTTTCGGCCCCTTCCGGCTGCGAGAGAGAACATTAGCCCACAACCCGCACCGTCAACAAATCGCCTGGTAGATGGGGGTAAAAGTGAATAACACCGGTGTGTTTTCCGGGGTGGTTGCGCTCCGTCGGATGACACCGGCTCGGTGGCGCCGGCGCGGCGCCCGGCCGGCCCGGTGCGCCAGGCGATCCCTGTGGTCACATCCGTCGCGGCGCGGCGGACCGGCCCAGGGGTCTCGTTCCGCGGCGCGGAACTCTGTAACCGCGGTCCGTTCGGACACGGCCCCGTCCGATCTCCCGCGATGCTTCACTCGGTGGAGGGGGCGACCACGCGCCGAGCCGACATCGCGAGACCTTCTGTGCCCGTTCACGTTCCGTCCATCGCCGCTCGACTGAAACACCCAGGTCAAGCCCCGATTTGGTGTGACACCGGGGATGCGTGTTAAGGTTCCTTCTCGTTCGGAACGGCACCCCAGCCGCTCTCGAAATCCCCGGTCCCATAGCTCAGCGGGAGAGCGCTCGCCTCACACGCGAGAGGTCGCTGGTTCGAAACCAGCTGGGACCACTTTGTTTGTGCAGGTCACCCGTGGTTTTCAGCAATTCGGTGTCCGTTCGTGCAACTTGCGTGCAATAGTCTGGTGCTTCATGCCGCTCTCACCTGATGGGCGCATGGCTTTGTCGATGTCTTCCACGGCGATGCGGACCCGACCGCGAGATCTGTATGCGGTAGCTGGCCGTCAGCGATCATCCGACAGATGGTGTCTCGACTAACGCTGGCGCGTTGAGCCGCTTCCCCGATGGAGACATAGCGGCTCAGGGGAGTCGAAGAGGGTGGTTCGTGGGGTATCGCGAAATCCTAAGAGTCTCGTCTCCCCACTTGTGATAAGAACTTCCGTCGTGCTCGTGACGGAGCGGGAAAGTTGGCAGATTCGTCAGGCTTTCGGGTGCAGGGCAGGACTCGTATACCCCGACGCGGCAGATTTCCCTAAATCGTGTATTCGATGACATCTAACATATGTAGGCAACTGGAGTTGGAACCCAACCGGTGGGGCGGGTCAGTTTGTCACCTTTGGTGCAGCAGCCCCGCTCACATCGCCGTGGAGGCTGCCTCGGCGACCGCCTTGTCCTGCTCTCCGGTGCCGCCGCTGACGCCGACCGCCCCGACGACCTGGCCATTTCGCCGCAGCGGCACACCGCCGGCGAAGATCATGATGCGCCCCCCGTTGGAGGTATGTATCCCGTAGAACTGCTTGCCCGGACCCGCATCGGTTGCGAGGTCCTCGGTCGAGATATCCAGCGCTCGGGCGGTGAATGCCTTGTTGATCGAGATGTCGATGCTGGCGATCCATGCACCGTCCATCCGCACATGGGCTACGAGGTTGCCGCCGGCATCGACCACCGCAATATTCGACGGCGACTCGATTTCGGCGGCTTTGGCCTCCCCGGCGGCAATCACCCGCTGCGCATCATCGAGGGACACTGAGGTCTGATTGATTGTCATGACGCACCTGTCCCGGTCTTCGCGAACTGCTCGACGACGGCCTGACAGACCGCGGATAGGTCGTCGGGCGACCTGCGCGGGATCAGGCTGTCGTAGATCACGATTTCCTCGACGACGTCGGCCCCGGCGTTGCGCAGGTCTGCCCGCAGACTCGGGCATGGGGTGAGCGTTTCGCCTGCCCCGATCGACTTTCGGGAACCGACGAAGTCGCGCACGAACGACACCGCCGCTTCCGCGATTCGCAGCTCGTCCGGGTTCGCCGCGCCACCCCTCAGCGGCAAGGCATCGTAGACATCGACCGCGGCATCGGATACGGCGTCGCGGAGTCGGTCGAGTTCGACTCTTTCGATCCCGTCGGCAGCCGGTCTCGCGATCTGCTTGCCCTGCAGTGCATTTGCCATCGTGGCGCTCCTCTCGGTCCGGGCCGCCTCACGGATGCATGACGACCTTGGTCCATCCGTCGTCGCGGGCATCGAAATGCTGGTAGCCGGACTCGGCCTCAGCCAGCGGGAGTTCATGAGAGACGATCCACGACGGTTTGGCCCGGCCTTCATGGATCAGGTCACGAAGCTGGCGGTTGTAGTGCTTGACGTTGGCCTGCCCGGTTCCGGCCTTTTGACCCTTGAACCAGAACTTGCCCATGTCAAAGGCGATCCTGCCCTTCTTCTCCAGCTTGTCGGGCGCGTTCGGGTCTTGCGGCAAGAAGATGCCCACCACGCCGATGTGCCCGGTGAACCGCACCGAATCGACCAGCCGGTTCATGGTCATCGCCGAATCCTCATGTCCCTGCGGGTCATGGGCCTGATAGCCGACGCACTCACAACCCTTGTCGGCACCGCGCCCGTTGGTCTGCTCCAGCACCTGCTCGACCGGGTCGCCCTTCGAGTCGTCGATCGGTATGACGCCGATCTGCTCGGCCAGGCGCAACCGGTCTGGATGCCGGTCCACTATCATCACCTTGCTCGCGCCCTGGATCATCGCCGAATATGCAGCCATCAAGCCCACCGGGCCGGCCCCGTAGACCACCATCGAATCGCCAGGCTGCATATCGGCCAGACGGGTGCAGTGCCAACCGGTCGGGAAAATGTCCGACAGCATCACATAGTCGTTTTCTTTGTCCTGAGCATCCTCGGGCAGCCGCAGACAGTTGAAGTCGCCGAACGGCACCCGCAAATACTCGGCCTGTCCGCCCCAGAACGGTCCCATCCCGGCGAAACCATAAGCGGCGCCCGCCATCTTCGGATCCGGATGCACGGTCAGGCAGAACGCGGTCAACCCTTCCTCGCAGTTTCGGCAGAAACCGCAACCGATGTTGAACGGCAGGCACACCCGGTCCCCGGTGGTGACCTTTACCACCGCATTGCCCACCTCGGCGACGATCCCCAGGTTCTCGTGACCGAGGACCATCCCGGGTTCCAGATCGGTGCGGCCCTCGTACATATGTAGATCCGACCCACAAATGTTGGTGCTGGTGATCTTTACCAGCACATCGGTCGGCTGCTCAATCCTCGCATCGGGCACATCCTTGACATGAACCTCACGCGGCCCGTCGTACACAAGCGCTTTCATCTCGACACTCCCTCACATGCGGGTTTCCGGTTGACGCCCGGCGGCCACAGTCGGTTATGTATGAGCCACCGACCGAACGAACCGTTCTGCTGGGGCAGCCGACGCGATAGCGCACGCAACGGAAGAACACACCAAAACTAGGGCGCACCACCATGTTTCGCGTCATGGACAACAAGTAGTGGGTGCATTCCAGGCGTCGCGTTCTCTCCTCCTTGGAGTCTCCTCTTTCGGCTCCGCGATCGCTAGGGGTTGCGATTGGTCTCATTGATTTGTGGGCTCGGCTCAGCAGTCCCGATGTTTCGTACCGGAGTTCTACTCGTGGAAGCACCGGAGTGGTGGCTGATGCAACTCGAGCCAAGCCGGTTTGGTCCGGTGCTGGCGCCACGACCGCAGACCCGGATGGGTAACTCCGGGCAGTACTCAACGAGTTCGGGGCCGTACTCACGGCGGTGGCAGGGCTGGTCCTGCTGGAGAGAAGTTCACTGAGGGCGCCTGGCTGCTCCTGATCATCGTGCTCGCGCTGGTGTTGCTGATCGCGCGGATCGAGAGCTGCTCCGCACGAGGGGCAACACAGCACGGTGATGTCTGGATTGGGACCCCGCTGCGAGCTTGCTGAGACACATCGCTCGGATGCAAAGATTTCTGGTTTCGGGCGTTCGACGCGTGGTAGCCACCGGGAGTGGTGGCTGATGCCCGGAGTGTGCGCACCGGCCGCCTCGAGCGGGTTCCGGCAGACATCTGTGTTCCGGCTGGGTTCTGGACGCCACCGTCTCCCGTTCTTTCGACGCCCTGCGGCGAATGAGGAACTGTCAGGCGGTTGAGCCGTGAGTTCGAGCGGTTGGACCGACCAGCCGAACGCCGAACCAGTATGCGCCGGCTCGGCGAACACCGATTCATCGACGCCCAGGAGGCGTGATGTCCGAGTCCGGTCGTGGAACCTCCGCTATGCGTCCGAACCAACCTGCCCGCCAGGTAATAGCAACGTTCGACGACTACGCCGACGCTGAAAGCGCCGTCGACCTCCGCTCCGACCAGCATTTCGCGGTAGACGAATCGGCCATCGACGGACACGACATCAAGCAGGTCGTCGGCCGATCGAACTACGGCCGGACCGCTATGCGAGGCGCCGCCGCGGCCGGGCTGACCAGCGCACTGTTCGGCGGGATCTTCGCATTGGCCGGCGGTGCGCGACTTCACCTCAACCCAGCCGTCACAACCACGTCACTACGAGGTCCTCGCCGACGTCGAGGTCGCGGACGAGCCGTCCGCCTGCTCACCGGCCGGACCGGTCGAAAGGAATGAGCCATGGCGACCGCTGTAGGTATAGACCTGGGCACCACGAACTCGGTCATCGCAAGCTGGCAAGGCGGTGAGCCGGTCGTTATCTCCAACACCGAGGGAGCGCGAACGACGCCGTCGGTGGTGGCGTTCACGGAGAGCGGGGAGCGCCTGGTGGGTCAGCTCGCCCGACGACAGGCGATCTTGAATCCGAAGGGCACCATATATTCGGCGAAACGCTTCATCGGACGTCATTACGACGAGGTCTCCGAAGAGGCCAAGGCGGTCAGTTTCGACGTCGTACCGGGGGACAACGGTGAAGCTCGATTCGACGTGCGGGGCAGGAAGTACGCGCCGGAGGAGATCAGTGCCCTCGTGCTGCGCAAGCTCGTCGACGACGCGAGCAAGTTCCTCGGTGAGAAGGTCAAGGAAGCGGTCATCACCGTTCCGGCCTACTTCAACGACGCGCAGCGCAACGCCACCAAGGACGCCGGCCGGATCGCTGGACTCGACGTTCTGCGGATCATCAACGAGCCGACCGCCGCGGCGCTGGCGTACGGCATGGACAAGCAGACCCACGAGACCGTATTGGTCTTCGACCTCGGTGGCGGCACTTTCGATGTGAGCCTGCTCGACGTCGGCGACGGGGTGGTCGAGGTTCGTGCGACGGCGGGCGACTCCCATCTAGGCGGCGACGACTTCGACCGACGTCTGGTGGACTACCTCGCCGACGAATTCCAACGGGCGGAGAACATCGATCTGCGCAAGGATCCGCAGGCGTTACAGCGTCTCTTCGAGGCGGCAGAAAAGGCCAAGGTCGAGTTGTCCTCGGTGACACAGGCTCAGGTCAACCTGCCCTTCGTCACCGCTGACGCGAACGGTCCCAAGCATCTCACCACCACGGTCATGCGATCGAAGTTCGAGGATCTGACGGCGGATCTGGTGGAACGCTGCCTCGGCCCGGTGAAGCAGGCGATGAGTGATGCCAAGGTCACCGCCAACGACATCGACGAGGTGATTCTGGTCGGCGGGTCGACACGTATTCCGGCGGTGCAGGCGCTGGTTCGCCGGCTCACCGGCGGCAAGGACCCCAACATGAGCGTCAACCCGGACGAGGTCGTGGCGCTCGGCGCCGCGGTTCAGGCGGGCGTGCTCAAGGGCGAGGTCTCCGATGTGCTGTTGCTCGATGTCACCCCGCTGTCCCTCGGTGTCGAGACCCAGGGCGGGGTGATGACCAAGATCATCGAGCGCAACACGACGATCCCGGTCCGGCGCAGTGAGGTGTTCGCCACCGCGGAAGACAATCAGTCGGCGGTCGATGTCGTGGTTCTGCAGGGCGAACGCGAACGGGCCGCCGACAACCGGGTGCTCGGTCGGTTCCGGCTGGAAGACATCCGCCCCGCGCCTCGTGGCGAGGCCCAGGTCGAAGTCACGTTCGATATCGACGCCAACGGCATCCTCAACGTCACAGCTCGCGACAAGGACACCGGTAAGGAGCAGGGCATCACGATCAGCGAGCAGGGCAACCTGGACCAGAGTGAGGTCGAGCGCATGCTCGCGGAGGCCGAACGGAACCGGGCCGAGGACGAGGCGCTGCGAAAGGCGGTCGATGCGCGCAACGCGCTCGATTCGGTTGCCTATCAAGTGGAACGGCGACTGGCCGCACTCGGCGACAGTGCCCCTCCGCACGAGAAGGCGCGTGCCGAGATGCTGATCGCCGACGCCCGAAAAGCCGTGCAAGACAATGCTTCGCCTGCGGAGGTGGAGCCACTCACCTCGGAGCTGCAGCAGCTGCTCTACGGGCTCGCGTCGGCGCAGACCGGCGGCGGCGACGGACACCAGGCAGCAGGCGGCGGAGGTGCGTCGTCGTCGGATGACGACGACGTGATCGACGCCGAATTCGATCGAAGCTGAGGCACACGATGGAAAGGTCTGCAGATCATTCGACGAATGAGTCGGCGACCGAGTCGGCTACCGACGAGGATCAGGCCGAGACGGCTCCTGACCGCACCGACACGGGGGCCGAGCTGGCTCAACTCGAGGACCGCTGGCGCAGGGCCCTGGCGGATCTGGACAACCTGCGCAAGCGGTTTGCCAAGGATCTGGAGCGCGCACGGGCCGCGGAGGTGGCGAGGGTTTCCGCCGCGTGGCTCCCGGTGCTGGACAACTTGGAGCTCGCCCTGGCCCATGCGGGCAGCGATCCCCAGGCCGTCGTCGAGGGCGTGAAGGCGATCCGGGACCAGGCGGTACAAGTGCTGGCGCAGTTCGGCTTCGAGCGCCACGACGAGGTCGGTGTGCCGTTCTCCCCGGAGCTCCACGAAGTGGTCAGCGTGGCGGCCCAACCCGACCTTCCCTCCGGGACCGTGATCGAGGTCGTGCGCCCCGGCTATGGGGAGGACGGCCGGCAGTTGCGTCCCGCCTCCGTGGTCGTCAGCCGGCCCGAGGGGTGAGCAGCGATGGCGCGTGACTACTACGAAGTGCTCGGTGTCCCACGAGGTGCCGGCACCGACGAAATCCAGCAGGCCTACCGCAAGCTGGCGCGCAAGTATCACCCCGACGTGAACAAGGACCCCACCGCGGAGGACAAGTTCAAGGAGGCCAACGAGGCCTATTCGGTGTTGTCCGATCCGGACACCCGGAAACGCTACGACCGATTCGGTGACGACTTCCGGCGTATTCCCGAGGATTACGACGAACGGGTCCGGGCGAGCGCCGGCGGGTACGGCGGCACCGGCACAAGGGTGCGCTTCGGTCACGGTTTCGGCGGCGAGGGCGCCGTCGGTTTCGACGACCTCTTCGGTCAGATGTTCGGCGGCGCCGGTGGGTACGGACCGATCCCAGGCGCCGATCAGGAAGCGGAACTGGAACTGACCCTGGAAGAGGCGTATCGGGGCGGCAAACGCAGTCTCCGATTGGATGGACGGCAGTACGACGTCGACATCCCCGCCGGTGTCCTGGACGGCCAAAGGATCCGGCTGGCCGGACAAGGCGGCCGGAGCAACGGTGACGCACCGCCCGGGGATCTGTACCTCGTGGTGCGGATCAAACCGCATCCCCGGTTCCGGGTACAGGGCCGCGACATCTACGTCGACCTGCCCGTATCGCCATGGGAGGCGGTGCTCGGGTCGACCGTTGTCGTTCCCACCCCGGGCGGCGAGGCGAAAGTCAAAGTGGCACCGGGCTCCTCGACGGGCCGGAAGTTGCGCCTGCGCGGAGAAGGGATGCCCAATCCGCGTGGCGCCAAGGGCAATCTCTACGCCGAAATCAAGGTGATGGTGCCGTCGAAACCCACAGCGCGCGAACGCGAACTGTTCGAACAGCTGGCCGCCGAATCGAACTTCGATCCGAGGAAAAAGACATGAGCACACCGACCCCGGTCACCCGGTACGTATTGGTTTGCCGTCCCGGATTGTCGCCGGAAGCCTTCGCCGAACGTACCGGCCTGCACCCGGATCTGGCACGAAGGCTGGTGGCTCTCGGCCTGCTCGATGCCCACCGCGACGCCGCCGGCGAGATGTCGTTCGAACCATCCGAAGTGGCTAACGCCGCCCGCATCCAACGGCTGCGGACCGGCCTGGGCCTGAACTACTCGGCGATCGGGCTTGTGCTCGATCTGCTGGATCGAATCGAGAAACTCGAAGCAGCTTCCCGCGCAAGGAGGACACCACATGGACACCGGCAGCCTGACTGAAAAGTCACGAGAAGCCCTGCAGGAAGCTCAGAACATCGCGACCAGAATGGGGCACACCGAGGTCGACGGAGAGCACCTGCTGCTCGCATTGGTCGATCAGCCGGAAGGGCTGGTACCCCGACTGCTCGAGCAGGCCGGTGCGGACGTCGATGCCCTGCGATCCGATCTGCAAGGTGAACTGCAGCGTAGGCCGAAGGTCAGCGGCCCCGGCGCGACGCCCGGTCAGGTGATGATCACCCAGCGCTTGGCCAAGCTGCTCGACGCCGCGGAACGGGAGGCGAAGCGCCTCAAGGATTCCTATGTGTCGGTGGAGCATCTCGTGATGGCCCTCTCCGAGGAGGGGTCGGCCAGTGCGGCGGGACGGGTCCTCGCGCGTCATGGGGTCACACGGGAGGCCTTCCTCACCGCCTTGACCACAGTGCGCGGGAATCAGCGCGTCACCTCGGCCACCCCGGAGGGGGCGTATGAGGCTCTGGAGAAGTACGGACGCGATCTCGTCGCCGAGGGGCGGGCAGGCAAACTCGATCCGGTCATCGGCCGAGATGCCGAAATCCGCAGGGTGACACAGATTTTGAGCCGGAAGACGAAGAACAATCCGGTGCTGATCGGCGACCCCGGCGTCGGTAAGACCGCGATCGTGGAGGGCCTCGCCCAGCGGATCGTCCGCGGCGACGTGCCCGAGGGCCTGCGCGACAAGACGATCTTCTCGCTCGACATGGGTTCCCTGGTGGCCGGCGCGAAGTACCGCGGCGAGTTCGAGGAGCGACTGCAGGCGGTGCTGTCGGAGGTGAAGGCGGCCGAGGGGCGCATCCTGTTGTTCGTCGACGAGTTACATACCGTGGTGGGGGCGGGATCGGTCGGCGGCGAAGGGTCTCTCGACGCCGGCAACATGCTCAAGCCGATGCTCGCCCGCGGCGAGCTGCACATGATCGGCGCCACCACTCTCGAGGAATATCGCAAACACATCGAATCCGATGCGGCACTGGAGCGTCGATTCCAGACCGTTCTCGTCGACGAGCCCAGCATCGAGGATGCGATCTCGATTCTGCGCGGACTTCGGGAACGCCTCGAAGTGTTTCACGGCGTGAAGATTCAGGACGGCGCCCTGGTTGCCGCCGTAACCCTCTCGCACCGGTACATCACCGACCGCTTCCTTCCGGACAAGGCGATCGATCTGGTCGATGAGGCATGCGCTCGGCTACGGACCGAGATCGACTCGATGCCCGCCGAACTCGACGAGCTCACCCGGAAGGTCACCCGGCTGGAGATCGAAGAGGCCGCGCTGTCCAAGGAAACGGACGCGGCCAGCAAGGCGCGCCTCGAAGAGCTCCGTAAGGAGCTGGCCGACCTGCGGGCCGAGGCCGACGCCCGGCACGCGCAATGGGAGGCGGAGCGGCAGGCGATCCGGCGGGTGCAGGAGCTGCGGGGAGAGCTGGAACGGTTGCGCCATGAGGCCGAAGAGGCGGAGCGCAACTACGACCTCAATCGTGCTGCCGAGTTGCGATACGGCGAGATCACCGAGCTGGAACGCAGGCTCACGGCGGCGGAGGAGCAACTGGCCGCCCGGCAGGGGCGGAATCCGTTGCTCCGGGAGGTGGTCACCGAAGACGAGATCGCGGAGATCGTGGCCGCGTGGACGGGTATCCCGGTTGCCCGGTTGCAGGAAGGCGAGCGGGAGAAGCTGCTGAAGCTCGACGAGATTCTGCACGAGAGGGTCGTCGGTCAGGAGGAGGCGGTGCAACTGGTCGCGGACGCGGTGATCCGGGCGAGGTCCGGTATCCGTGACCCGCGCCGGCCGATCGGTTCGTTCATCTTCCTGGGCCCGACGGGCGTGGGCAAGACCGAGCTCGCGAAGACGCTGGCCAGTGCCCTCTTCGACAGCGAAGACAACATGGTGCGCCTGGACATGAGCGAGTATCAGGAGCGGCACACCGTGAGCAGGCTCATCGGTGCGCCCCCCGGGTACGTCGGGTACGACGAGGGCGGCCAGCTCACCGAGGCGGTGCGCCGCAAGCCGTACTCCGTCGTGCTCTTCGACGAGATCGAGAAGGCCCACGCCGACGTCTTCAATACCCTGCTGCAGGTGCTCGATGACGGCCGGATCACCGACTCTCAAGGGCGGCAGGTCGATTTCCGGAACACGGTGATCATCATGACCTCCAACATCGGATCCCAGTATCTCCTCGGGGGAGTCACAGCCGACGGCGAGATCACACCGGATGCGCGGGAGCGGGTGCTCGCGGAGCTGCGCGGGCACTTCCGCCCCGAGTTCCTCAACCGGGTCGACGACATCGTGTTGTTCACCCCGCTCACGCTGCCCCAGATCGAGCACATCGTGGAGCTACAACTCACCGATCTTCGGAACAGGTTGTCGGAGCGGCAGATACACCTGGATATCACGCCGGAAGCGCGACGGCTCATCGCCGAACACGGTTTCGACCCGGTCTACGGTGCGCGGCCGCTGCGGCGGTATATCGCCCACGAGGTCGAAACCAGGATCGGCCGTGCGCTGTTGCGCGGCGAGATCGAACCGGGGGGCACCATCCGTGTCACGGTGGCCGGCGGCGAGCTCGCCGTCGCGTATGCCGAACCTGCCGTCGCGGCGGCCTGAGAAGAGGTGTTGTCATGGGAACCGAGAAGGTGAAGTGCCCGAACTGCGGCAAGGTCAACAAGGTGGCGTCGGCCGGGGAAGGAAAACCGCGATGCGGGAACTGCCATGAGCCGCTGCCCTGGATCGCCTCGGCAGGGGACGACGACTTCGCGGAGGTCGCCGAGAGATCCTCGATCCCCGTTCTCGTCGACCTCTGGGCCACGTGGTGTGGCCCGTGCCGCACGGTCAGTCCGGCGCTCGAGCAGCTCGCCAGGGAACGCGCGGGTCGAATCAAACTGGTGAAGGTCGACGTGGATGCTGCGCCCAGGACGGCCGAACGATTCACCGTCCGCGCGGTACCGACTCTGCTGGTGATGGACCGGGGCGAGGTGCTGGCTCGTCAGGCGGGCGCCGCTCCGGTACCACAACTGCGGACATGGCTCGATCAGGCGCTCTCGGCGGATGCGGGCAAGGAGGCGACGCCATGACTTCAGTCCCTGTCGACCCACACGTAACCGCGATCCGGCCCGTCGCACCCCGGACGCCGCAGGGCTGCGAGGAATGTCTTCGCCTCGGCACCCCGTGGGTACATCTGAGGCTGTGTCTGACGTGCGGACACGTCGGTTGCTGCGACTCGTCGCCGGGCAAGCATGCGAGCGCGCACGCTCACACTGTCGGCCATCCGATCGTCCAGTCGATGGAGCCGGGTGAAGATTGGCGCTGGTGTTATGTCGACCAGAACTTCGTCTGAGGACGGCGCTCCCGTGCGCGAGATTCCGGCTGTCGACGCCGAGACTTCGGATGAGCTGGGAGCCTACCCGCGCCTGAGCGACGACCAGGTCGCGACGCTCGAGGTCGGTGGCACGCGTCGATCGGTTGGCGCCGGTGAGGTGCTGGTCCGAGAAGGCGAGCCCAGCAACGACTTCTTCGTCATCCTCTCGGGCAAGGTGGCGATCATCGACGAGGGCGACGGAGACGGCGAACGCCGGATACTGCGCGTGCACGGTCCCGGTCGATTTCTGGGCGAGCTCGGGTTGCTGGAAGGCCAGGTGGCGTTCTTCACCGCCGAGACGATCGAGGACGGCGAGATACTTGTCGTCCCGGCGGAGCGGGTGCGCGAGCTGGTTTCCCACGATCCCGTGCTCAGCGATCTGATCCTGCGCGCCTACCTGGTGCGGCGGCATCTGCTGATCGGGCTCGGTTCGGGGTTCCGGATCATCGGCTCCTGCTATTCACCGGATACGTTGCGGCTTCGTGAGTTCGCCATGCGAAACCGGTTGCCCCACAGGTGGATCGATCTGGAGCGCGACGAACGGGCGGAGCAGCTGCTGCGCAGCCTGGGCGTCGCCCCCGAGGACACTCCCGTGGTGATCTGGCACGGCGAGAAGGTGCTGCGCAATCCTACGAACGCGGAACTCGCCCGCATCGTCGGGCTTCCGGTCCCGGACTCGGCCCGGGATGCGGCCCAGCACGTGTGTGACCTCGTCGTGGTGGGTGCGGGACCGGCCGGTCTGGCCGCGTCCGTGTACGCCGCTTCGGACGGGTTGAACACGGTGACACTCGAGTCCTTCGCCGCAGGTGGCCAGGCGAGCACCTCCTCCCGGATCGAGAACTACCTGGGCTTCCCGGCCGGGATCTCCGGGGCCGAATTGGCGGAGCGGGCCGTGATCCAGGCCGGCAAGTTCGGCGCCCGCATCCTGGTGTCGGCAGAGGTCGCCGGTCTGGGGTCCGAGGACGGGCTCCACGTGCTCCGGCTGGCGGACGGCGGCACGGTTCGCGGCCGGGCCGTCGTGCTCGCCACCGGGGCGCGATATCGCAAGTTGTCGGTGCCGGGAATCGAGGTACTGGAGGGGACCAGCGTGTACTACGCCGCAACCCATCAGGAAGCGCGGATGTGCGGCACCGACCCGGTGGCCATCGTCGGCGGCGGAAACTCCGCCGGGCAGGCCACCGTCTTTCTCGCGGACCGTGTTTCCCACGTGGACCTGCTCATCCGCGGCGGTGACCTCGGAAAGAGCATGTCCCGCTACCTCGTCGACCAGATCGAGCGCCATCCGCGCGTGACCGTTCACCGGAATACCGAGATTCGCGAGGTCCATGGTGAGAAGTACCTCGACGAAATCGTGGTCGAGAACAATCACACGGGCGCACACGACACCCTTCGGGTGCGCGCGCTGTTCGTCTTCATCGGGGCGGTGCCGCACACCGGGTGGCTGGCGGACACGGTCGCACTCGACGACCACGGCTTCGTCCTGACGGGCATGGACGCGATCCGGGCCCGTGAGGACGGCAACCAGTGGATCGGCGACCGGCCGACGAGGACGCTCGAAACGAGCCTGCCCGGCCTGTTCGCTGTCGGCGACGTCCGCAGCGATTCCGTGAAACGGGTCGCCTCCGCTGTCGGTGAGGGAGCGATGGCGGTTCGCCAAATCCATGAATACTTCGACAGGAGCTGACGACATGCCAGTGATGGGTACCGTGAAATTCCAGCATCTCTTCCGGGCAGCGGCCGGCCTGCAAGTCGACCGGAACGACCTCAAGCGCTATACGGATTTTATCGACGACAAGATCTACGATCTGATCCTCATCGGCAAGTCCTCGGCAAAGGCAAACCTCAGGGACGTGATCGAACCGTGGGACCTGCCGATCACCAAGGGGCTGCAGGAGAGCATCCACCGGTTCGAAAAACTCGACCAGGAAATCGAATTACAGGCTCTGCTCGATCAACTGACGGCCCGGCCGCCGTTGGACATGGCCCTCTCCGAGGCGACCGAGCAGCGATTGCCGCTGATCGCCGGAGGTTTGAGCGTGGCGCTGGCGCACACCTTCGTTACGATCGAGCCGGACCGTAAGAACCCCCGCACCGCCGAATGGAACGTCGCCTTCGACATCTTCCATCTCCTGCTCTGACCACTCCCCGCCCGGCGGAGCCGAGTAGACCGCCGCCGCCCCTGCGACGGCACTTGCGTTGTGGAATAGTTTGCGCCGCAATGTATTCAGCTTGCAACGCCCGCCGGGCAAGACCGGTTTATCCTCGCCAGCTCTCGGTCCCACCTCGAACCCGCCACCCTCGGCCTGACGCGGCTCGCGGCGACGCCGATCGGCGATCTCGGGGCCGGTCGACTGCTCGGCCAGGTGAAGACAGGTGGCGATGCGCTGGTGGACAGACCATGCGCCACGCGGTCAGGACTGCTTCGTCGCGTTCGGGCTCAACCGATTCGCCAGTGGAAGGGTCGTCAGTCCGTGTGGTCGAATCGCCGGCGTTGCCGAGCCCCGTAGGCCGCAGCCTTCACGGCCTCGTCGTCCTCCATACCCGACCCCAGCGCACCGCCCAGGGTGGCCACGGCGGCGACCAGCCAGGCCATCAGCAGCAGCGTCGCCAATCCCGCAGGCCCGCCGGTGTTTTCGGTAACCATCTGCGGCGGTATCGTCCACCAGGCGGTCAGCATCAGCAGGATGAACAGCGCGGCGTGAAAGACAACGACGCCGATCGTCAGGGTGATGACGGTCGATGCGTTGTACAGCGCCGCGCGCTCTCGTTCGCTCCTCGAGTGCGGGCGTTCCCATAGATTGTGTTCGATGATGAGCCAGGCGATCAGCGCCACGCTCGCGAGGGCCGTTGCCGCGCTCAATCGCCACGGGCCCATCGTGGCCGACAGCCGCCACATCGTCCCATAGGCGAGGCTGACAGCCCCGGTGGCGAAGGCCGCCATCATCACCTTCGACATGCCGGTCACCAATCGCCATGGTCGATTGGCATAGACCATGCCCGCGAGCAGCCGCAGGCGCGACAGGACCGACGGGGCGAGGTAGTGGACGATATCGCCGTCCTGCACCCGATTCAGCCGCTCGGTTGCAGCTTTCTGTGGGCTCGACCGGCTCGTCATCTCGGCCACGACGGCTCGCGCCAAGCCCCGCACCCGGCGCTGAATGAACGCACCACCCAGACCCGGGATGGAGATCACGGCGAACCGGTCCGGCACACTGATGTCGGCCAGTACCGGCGTCGTTCCCTGACGGCGAGGCAGATCGGTGAGGTAGATGACGACGTCCTCGGTCTGGCCACTCGGGTCGATGGTGTCGACGACCTCCGAGAACTCGGTGTGCTCGTCGATGGGGTAGGCGTGACATCGCACCGACACATCCCGAGTCTCGGGCGCGGCCCCGTCGGTCCGCTCATTCGAGAGCGATTCGGACAGATGCTCGGCGATCGCCGCCGGCGCTCCGGGATCGGCGACCAACAGAATTGACGACTGTTCCCGTGCCATAGGCCCGGCCTACCCTCGCCCCCAGGCGGCAAACGTCCTCGGTGTTCACGCGACGCGCCTGCGAAACCTTCACGGCATCGGCTCGCCATCGACCGCGCAGAGGGCTTCAGACAACCACGATCACGTGGCTGTCCATTCAGTTGCAGCGCAAAACAACTCGCGGCCCGGCCGGCGAATCACGAAGTTCACGCGACGGAAACCGACGGCCGCGAGGCAGGAGTCAACTGGATCTCCCACTACGCGAACGCAACGACTGACTCCTTGCCGCCGGCTACGCACCCCTACCCGGAAACCTCGCTCAACGGGCGCTATTGCACATCCTGCGATCCTTGCAGGCGCTGCTGGACTCCCACGACCCGTTTCCCGGCGCCGTAATCGACCGCGGCTGGAATATGCGACTCACCAATCATGCTGCGTCGCTCGCCGACGCTCAACCGCGAGAGCCATCGGGGCCACTCGCGGGCCTGGGCGGGCAGAACCGCGGCCTTCTGATCTGAGCCGCGGTGCGGCGCGCGGTG